>NZ_CP072133.1:2610000-2847500 GCF_017638925.1 Pseudoalteromonas xiamenensis | reverse complement strand
TGTTAAAGAAATGCGATTCGTCATGTCTATGCTACTTAATTGTTTATGCTCTATATATGAAGACTGCGGTTTAAAAACCCAAGTAAATTCTACGAAACTTTAGATTGCTTTGAACGTTTAAACCCTCGATTTCTACTTCTACGTTGGCCTTGACGTTTGTAGGAAGATTCAGCCAGTCCACTAAATGACTGCATGGTACTTGAGTGGCTCGAATTCACAAGCCGGTAAAGCTCATCGGACAACTCCTCAATAAATTGCTGATAAGAGATTTCTCTTTTAGCCATACGACTTAAATTTGATTCCCACAAAGCCGTTCTATCTGGTAGAGATAAATCATCAGGTATCGAGTGAACTAACGCTCTGCCGAGCAAAGTAGAATGCAACTGCTTTCCCTTACGGACAACAAAATGCCGCTGAACTAATAAATCGATAATACCTGCTCTTGTTGCCTCTGTACCTAAACCATCAGTTTCTTTAAGGATGGCTTTAATATGGCTATTAGTAACAAACTTTGCGACGCCAGTCATGGCACTTAATAAAGAAGCATCCGTATAATGTTCAGGTGGAACTTCGTCATTTTTTCCAAGAGTTCCGCACCATGACAATGGAGAGCTTGCCCTTCAACCAGATTCGGTAAGGTTGTACTAGTCAATTCGGACTTAGCGTAAAGTCGCTTAAAACCAAGCTCTTTCTCCATTTTGTCTTTCGCAATAAAAATGCCACCAGCAATTTCGACATGCACCACCGTTTCGTCGAAAAGGTAAGGTCTAAAAAACTGCGCTAAGTATTGTCTACAAATAAGATAGTAAACATTGTTTTCAAAACTGGATAACGCCACCGCGGTTTTCTTTTCCGTTGGAATAATCGCATGATGCGCTTCCACCTTCTTATCATTCCAACAAGCACTACGTACAGAAAGGTCGGCAAAACTTGAATCATTACTGAGTTTATCTACATTATTTTTAATCGCGTCGACCACACCGAAACGCTGTTCAAAATGTCCCTCTGGTAAATAGCGATTGTCTGATCTCGGGTAAGTAATCAATTTATGCTTTTCATACAGACTTTGACAGGTGTCTAAAACTTGCTTTGCTGACAATCCGAACATTTTGTTTGCATCAATTTGCAACGCCGATAGGTTGTAAGGTAGCGGAGGGCTTTGCCTTTTTTCTTTTTTACTGAGTTTTTGTACAATGCCGATTTGGTCGGTAATGCGACTTACCACATTTTCCGCGAGTGCTTTCACGACGACTCGTTTTTCTTCGTCCATGTAAGGTAAACAGGCTTCACTAGGCTGCCATTTCGCTTTAAACCCTTCATTGGTATCTGTTGTTAAGCATGCAAAGACTTCATAAAATGGCTTTGAACAGAATCTTTCAATTTCTTCATCCCGCCGAACAATTAACCCAAGTACAGGCGTTTGCACACGACCAACAGATAGAACTTGAGAAGCTCCCTTCGTGCGCCCCAGTAAGGTGTATAAACGAGTTAGATTAATACCATACAACCAATCAGCTCGACTTCTCGCAAGCGCTGAAATACTTAATGCCGCATAATCGAGATTACTCTTGGGCTGTGACAGCGCGGCTTTTACTGCTGGTGCATTTAAATCACTGATAAGTACTCTCTGTACTGAGGATTTTTTGGTCGCTGAAACGTTTGCATAATTGATGACTTCATCAACCAGTAATTGCCCTTCCCTGTCGGGATCACCTGCATGAACGAGCGTGGATGCAGCCTTGATTAGCTTAGTCACAATACCTAGTTGTTTCTTAGTTTTACTTTTAGGTGAACTTCGCCATTCGCTGGGAATAATAGGTAGATGGGATAGATGCCATTTTTCGAATTGAGAGTCATAAACATGAGGCTCAGCTAATTCGAGCAAGTGACCGATACACCAAGTTACTCTTTCACCACTTCCAGATATGAAGTAGCCATCCTCCTTTTTATGAGGTTTAGGCAAAACAGAAATGATGGCTTTGGCAAGCGATGGTTTTTCGGCGATGTAGAGTTTCATGCTTCACTAACTGTATATATAAACAGTTAAATTATTGACCACTTTCGACCAAGAAGCGAGGATTTTAACTCAATGAGTTTATACTCTGACGACTGGGCCTGTCGTTTTTGAACGTTTGAATAAGAATAATATAGGCAGGTAACACACAACTAGCGTCGCGACGTTAACGAGCGGAAGTAAGGTTGTGTAGAGATAGTTACTAAAATGCAAATCCCATAGATGTCTATCTAACAATCGAAACAATTGAAGTACTGGAGCAACAACAACAACAAGCTGTCCGATAATACTTTGCCACATGTAGACTTTATCTTTCAGCGCGAGATACGCAATGGTACCCATCCAGCCAATATCCATGGCAGCCCAAAAAAGATAACGATAAACGTAAATGCCCCTATCAAACTCTTTTATTGAATCATGCAACACCGCACCAAAAACAAAAAAAGTCGCAGTGATAAGGGCAAATAGAAATGCTGGGCGATCTTTTCTTAGAACATAAAAAACAACAGCTGGGGCGAGAAATAGCAACCAACTGTTGTTTGTCATTTTGAGTATTTGCATGTACCACTCAGGCATTTTATTACACCTTCACTTCCATCGTTTATTTTGGAGGATCAGGATCGTTGTCGTCTCCGTTTCCATTGCCTGGCATGTAAGAATACTTATTCAATAACATGAGTCACCTCCTTCTCCAGAATACTACTATCTAAGCTAGTTCAAAGCTGGATGCAAATCAAGTAATCGCTTAGGGTTCTTGTCCAACTTTAATTGGATCTGATTCCGTTGGCTTGCCTTGTAATATTGAAATCTCAACTCGGCGGTTCCGCTTTCTGTCAATGTCTGTCACGTTAGGCACCAAAGGTCTTGTATCTGCATGACCAACCACCACCATACGGTTTTTGTCAAAACCAGACACCTTTTGCATTTCACTCGCAACCGCTACAGCTCGTTTGGCCGACAGATCCCAATTATTGGTGTAGAGGCTCGTTTGTGACTTGATAATCATCTGTGTGACCAGACACCGTGACTTCACCAGGCACATCTTTAAGCAAGTCGGCTATTTCCTGAATGATAGGCTTAAACTTAGGTTGTAAGAACGCACTTCCAGATGGGAACGAACCATTTTCTTGAATACGAATAATGATCTGTTGGCCAAGGGATTCGAGTCTCAATAGCCCCATCCATTATTTGCTCTTCAAGCTGTTGAGCTATTTTTTTTACCAACTCATTGATCTGTTCCTGCTCAGCGGCAGATACAGCTTGTGTCGATGCATTTTGTTGTGCCGTACTTTGTGATTCGCCACCACGCTTATTACCACGTTGCTCTTGACGGCCACCAGCAGAGGTTTCTTCACCTGCTTGGAATTCCAACATCTGTTGTGTCATTTCAACCGTCTGCTGTTGAATCGTTTCAATCGGCGTGGGATCTGGTTTACCAGGCGTAAATTCCATCGCAATAACGGATGTACCTTTTGGAATGTCTTTTACTTCAATTTTGTTTTGGACACCAAAAGCAAATTTCATAGAACCTGCTATTTGCTTGAACTTCAGCACGTCCATTTCAGAGAATGCCAATAACAAAACGAAGAAACACATTAACAAGGACATTAGATCGGCAAACGTCCCCATCCACGCGGGTAACCCGGGAGGCGGACATTTACAGGGTTTCTCGTCAGACATAAGCTTACCCTTCTGCTTCTGTCATTCGCTTAGATTCAGGTAAATAGTTTTTCAAAATACCTTCGATGACTTTTGGATTTTGTCCGTCTTGGATCCCCAAAACAGCATCAAGAATCAAACGCTGATTCATTTCCTCTTCGCCTTTACGAAGAGCTAGTTTTGTTTGAATTGGAATAGCAACTACGTTCGCAAGGAAAGCACCATATAGTGTCGTTAATAGCGCTACTGCCATCGCAGGTCCGATAGCTTTAGGGTCATCCATGTTAGAAAGCATCGCAACTAGACCGATTAGCGTACCTATCATGCCCATCGCAGGCGCGATATCACCAAGTGATTTGAACAACATCGCTCCAGCTTCATGTCGTTCTGCCGTCAAGGCAATGTCTTTTTGTAAGGTTGCGCGAACAACGTCTGCATCATGTCCATCCACCAACATGTCCACGCCTTTACGCATAAACTTATTTGGAATTTCTGCTTCTTCCAATGCCAAAAACCCGCCCTTACGCGCAGAATCAGCGAGTCTCAACCGCTTTTTCAATTAATTCTTCTGGCGATTCAATTTTAAACATGAACGCCTTACCCGCAACCTTACCGATACCGAAAAACTGTGCCATGGTAAAGTTAGAAAGTACGATGAATATCGAACCACCAAATACGATAACCGTTGAGGGGCCGTCGGCGAACATGCCCATAGCACCATCACTACTCATAAACATTGCCATGACGATTAAGCCGATGGCACCAACAAGGCCTATTACGGTTGCTAAATCCACATCCCCTCCGAGAAAACCATGAAATTATTATTAGCAGTTCTAATTACTTATGGGTGTAATTGCTAGATTTTAAGATTCTATCGGCAACTAACTGAATTACTTAAATCAATTATATTAAAAAGACCCTAAATTGCGAGGCTCTTCAATAAACAAAGCCATTTCACACTCATACATCTTTATTTATTTTACGGGGATTTCATGCAACTTATTTTGACCTAAGAAGCGATTCTCCCTAAAATTATGCTTTTGTTTCGCGCTGAAAGTAAGAACCCGTTATGGCTGTAAAAAAACCAGAAAATCTCAGTTTTGAGCAAGCGATGGATGAACTCGCGACGATTGTAACTGAAATGGAACAAGGCGACATGTCTTTAGACCACGCCTTAAAACAATTTGAACGTGGAATTGGTCTTGCGAATGCATCAGCCAGTAAACTAAAACAAGCGGAGCAAAAGGTTGCTATCTTAATGAGTAACGACCCGAATGCCGATGTCACGCCTTTTCAAGAAGCAGAATAAATAGTGACCT
This sequence comes from Pseudoalteromonas xiamenensis, assembly GCF_017638925.1. NCBI lineage: Bacteria > Pseudomonadati > Pseudomonadota > Gammaproteobacteria > Alteromonadales > Pseudoalteromonadaceae > Pseudoalteromonas > Pseudoalteromonas xiamenensis. Next base: position 2,842,508 of record NZ_CP072133.1, on the reverse strand, counting down.
TAGAACAACATATAACTTCGGCACGAGACCGTGTCGAAGAATTCATTGCACATTACTTCAGTCAATCTTTAGCCACAGATAAACGTTTATCTGATGCAATGCATTACAGTCTGACCATTGGTGGTAAACGTTTACGGCCTTTTTTGGTTTATACGACGGGAGAAATGTACAATGCGAATCTCAATGACCTTGATGTACTGGCCGCCGCGATTGAATGCATTCATACTTATTCCTTGATTCACGACGACTTACCTGCAATGGATGACGATGCGCTTCGTCGCGGAAGACCTACGTGTCATATCGCCTTTGACGAAGCTACTGCCATTTTAGCTGGCGATGCACTACAAACACTCGCATTTGAATTAATCAGTAATCATCCGTTTGATGTACCCGCTGAGAATGTTCTAGCAATGTTCAAGGTACTGACAAAAGCAACCGGGATGCTTGGTATGGCCGGCGGTCAAGCGATGGATATTGCCGCAACGAATACTCCCATATCGCTCGCTCAACTTGAGTCTATTCATACGCTTAAAACAGGCGCATTGCTTCAAGCGTCGATTGAACTCGGTGCTTTATGTGGGCGAGATGTCCCCGAACAAGATCTCAAACATTTACGAGATTTTGGTCAAAAAATTGGCCTCGCATTTCAGGTGCAAGATGATATTTTGGACATCATTGGCGATACCTTTACTCTCGGTAAACCTCAGGGTTCGGATCAAGAATTAAATAAGTCGACTTACCCTGCTCATTTGGGTCTCGATGGGGCAAAACAGTTTGCCAACCAATTAGTTAATGAGAGCCTTTATGCGCTTGATGAGATGTCCAGAAACAGTGAAACGTTGAAACAACTCGCTCGCTTTATCATTGAGCGTGATCACTGATTGGATTGTTGACGAATTGATGACAATATTACGTAAATAAAGCAAACTACGAGTGGACAAACCACTCTGTGCGTTTAGCGAAGGACACATATCGATACCATGAAACTTGATAGTAGCAAGTACCCATTATTAACTTTAGTGGATGAACCACATCAACTACGTTCGTTGCCACAAGATAAATTACAGGCGCTCAGCAACGAGTTGAGGGATTACCTTCTTAACTCAGTTTCGCAAAGTAGTGGTCATTTAGCATCTGGACTTGGCACGGTAGAACTGACTGTTGCCCTTCATTACGTGTACAACACACCTGAAGACCGTTTGGTTTGGGACGTAGGTCATCAAGCCTATCCACACAAAATCTTGACTGGTCGACGCGAACAAATGCACTCAATTCGCCAAAAAGATGGATTACACCCTTTTCCTTATCGTGAAGAAAGCGCATACGACACGTTTAGTGTCGGTCACTCAAGCACATCTATTTCTGCCGCACTTGCGATGTCTATCGCTGCAAAAAAAGAAGACAAAGGCAGAAAAGTTGTCGCGGTGATCGGTGATGGTGCAATGACCGCAGGAATGGCATTTGAAGCAATGAACCATGCTGGTGACGTTAAATCAGACATGCTTATCATTCTGAACGACAATGAAATGTCTATCTCTGAAAACGTAGGTGCACTGAACAACCATTTTGCCCGAATTCTATCCGGTAGTTTTTACACCAATATTCGCGAAGGCAGCAAAAAACTCCTTTCTAGCATGCCGCCAGTTAAAGAATTGGCAAGCCGCATGGAAGAACACATTAAAGGTATGGTGATCCCTGGTACTTTTTTTGAAGAACTAGGCTTTAATTACATTGGACCAATCGACGGTCACGATATCAATATGCTGGTTGATACATTGCGTAACATGCGTAATTTAAAAGGTCCTCAGTTACTGCATATTAAAACGCAAAAAGGTAAAGGCTATAAACCAGCAGAAGCCGATCCTATCGGTTACCACGGCGTTCCTAAATTTGACCCGACGTTAGAAAGCTTGCCTAAATCAAAACCTGGCGCTCCAACCTTTTCTAAAGTTTTCGGTGATTGGCTTTGTGACATGGCCACTGAAGACAAACGTTTAATGGCCATCACACCTGCAATGCGTGAAGGTTCAGGAATGGTTCGTTTCTCAAAAGAGCATCCGTCACAATATTTTGATGTTGCGATTGCTGAGCAACATGCCGTTACATTGGGTGCTGGTTTTGCCTGTGAAGGCTTAAAGCCTGTTGTTGCAATTTACTCGAGTTTCTTACAACGCGCTTACGACCAACTGATCCATGATGTTGCATTACAAAATCTACCTGTATTGTTTGCAATTGACCGCGCCGGAATCGTCGGAGCAGATGGTGAAACGCACCAAGGTGCTTACGACTTGAGTTTCATGCGCTGCATTCCAAATATGGTGATTATGGCGCCTAGCGATACAAATGAATGCAGGCAAATGCTTTACACAGGTTACCACTGTGGCAAACCTGCGGCGGTTCGATACCCACGCGGTAGTGCGGGTACAGCGGAAATCCAGCAATCTATGACGAAGTTGCCAATTGGCAAAGCCAACGTTATTCGTTCAGGTAAAAACGTTGCGATATTAAACTTTGGTACACTTCTAGGCTATGCAAAACCTGTTGCCGATGAACTGGATGCGACATTAGTAGACATGCGTTTTGTTAAGCCTCTCGATACGGAGTTACTCGACGAATTAGTTTTGAGTCATGACCGCTTTATCACATTAGAAGATAACGCTATTACCGGTGGTGCTGGCAGTGCAGTCAGTGAATATTTCGCGTTGAAAGGCTATACGAAACCAGTGAAACACATTGGTATCCCAGATGAGTTTATCAAACACGGAACGCAAGAAGAAATGTACGCGGAGCTTGGTCTTGATTCAGATGGAATTCTAGCCCAAATCAAATCGCTTTAAAAAGGAGCCTTCGGAGCTCTTTTTTATTTTCTACATCTGTATATCCATCCCACTTAGCTAAATCAACGCTTAATTATTGGCTTGCTTCAGTAACATTATTGCCATAGGGTAAAGAATATTCATTCGGTGTGGCAATAATTACAATGCAAAAGAAACAGTTCGAATCGTTTTCCAGCTTTTATCCTTATTACCTTGCAGAACACAGCAACCCAACCTGCAGAAAACTCCATTATATTGGGAGTTCCTGTGTGCTTCTCTTAGTGATATGCGCATTGATATTCAATAATTATTACTTATTGGCATACACCCCTATAGCAGGTTACGGATTCGCTTGGATAGGACATTTCTTTTTTGAAAACAACAAACCCGCCACCTTTAAACATCCTTTATATTCATTTTGGGGCGACTGGGTGATGTATGGCGCGTGGATAAAAAGCCTGATTAAACGAGTTTAAAGAAGTAAAGATGCGTCAATTCTAACGCATCCAAACTTGAACCTCGGCAAGTCCATTGCTTTGCAACGATTGAAGCTGCTCATCAATATTGATCGATTGCTCGAACTCAAAGGCATCCAATTGATTATCAAAGATGATCGTGGCCGCACCGTCTCCTCCTCGACGTTTTACTTGGTGTAGCGCAATATCAGCCAAGTTCACAGAAGATTCCCAGCCAATAACCTGACCACCTAACAATGGCAACGGATAGAACGACCAACCGAGTGAGACAGTCAGTTTAATTTGTTGCCCATTTGGCAAACTAAATTCGTGGTCAGCAATCGCTTTACATAACTCACTAACATATTGTTGGATAGCTGGCCGTTTGAAATCTCGAAGTAAAAGTAAAAACTCATCGCCACTCCAACGCGCGACATAGTCTGAACCCTGAGTTCGCGTATTCAGTAACGTAGCCAATTGTTGTAAGCAACTGTCACCGCCAATCGTCCCAAACGCATCATTGATTTTACTGAACTTATCGATATTTAAGATCATCAATACCAGAGACTTGTCTTGCTGCTGCAGAGAGTGCGCGTTACGTTGATAATGTTCTACATCTTTTGGTAATTGATCAAACAAGAAGCGGCGGCTGCGAAGCCCCGTAAGTTCATCTGTGTGACTCACGAGTTTCAGCTGCGTATTTACTTGATTCAATTTTTCATTCGCTTTCCTAAGCTCTGTCGTACGTTCAGCCACTAAGTTCTCCAAAGCCTGCTGTTTCCTTCGTTCCTGCGTTCTGAAAACCCAGAACACCAAATAAAATAAGAAAATGAATCCGCTCGTGATGAGTAGTCGAAAATACACTGTTTCATCAAAACGACGTGGAACTTTAATCAACAATGTTCTTTGTACCGCATTACGCCAATCTTGTCCTTGACGCTTCACTTCTAAAGTAAAGAGATACTCCCCTGGCGACAGGTTGGTGTAAATTGCTTCTCGTCTGCTTTGAACCTTGCGCCAATCGGTATCCAATCCAGATAAGCGATAACGGAATTCAACGCTATTTGGTGCGTAATAATCAATTGCGGTATAGCGCAGCGTTATATCTCGTTCACTGGTCTTGAGTGTGATAGATTCCCTCAACACATCACTAAATAACGTTCTGTCAGGCGTTTCAATACTCTCCATCTGTACATTAAGATTGTCTTTGCCAAACAACTTCACGTTTTTAGGGATTTCTACAACACCTTGCAAACTTGGATACCAAAAGGCGGTTTGCGTTTCTACGACTGAATCATGACCTATACCAGAGCAACATTGGCTCGGACGTCCATCCAATTGCTTGTCGAATGAACTAATCACTTGCTCAATCTGCAAGTTAACAATTGGACCTGTAAATTGATCTAATGGCATACGGTACAGACCTTTCATCGTACTAACCCAAATACGATTGATGGACTTATCGTAGTGTAATGAAAAAATTGAACCGTATGGCAAACCTTGGGACGCGTCTAGCTGAGTCCACTCGCCATTTTCACTTTTATAAAATAAACCGTCATTTAATGACCCGACCAATGTCGCTACACCATCAATATGCAATACACTGGTCACATATGCGTTGTCTAACGTTGTTTGGCCACCGATTTTTTCGATACCTCTATCGTTATAACGATACGCCCCTTTATTTGTACCGATAAATCCATAGCGAGGATAGTCAATCACATAGGTAATGAATTTGCTGCCAAGAAATGCGTTGTAAGTAAACGGTGTGATCCCTGAGTAGTCGAGTCGATATAACCCTCGCCCTGTGCCTAGCCACAACCCGCCTTTATTGGATGGGCTTATCGAAAAAACGGGATTTTGTCTCAGTTCACGATAGCCAAGTGTTGAAAGTTGTTTATTTTCATACAACATGACGCCCCTATCGGTGCCTAGATACAATCTATCACCAACAAACTCTAAATCGTGGATTGAAGAACGTTTTAGTACCTCTTGTGGAATTTCCTCAACGTAATTCTCATCTTTATCTAAATACCCAAGCCCATTGCTGCCTGCTATCCACAGCCGTCCATCGGGGCCTTGAGTAATCGCCATCACGGCTTGAGCTTCAGCAGCTACCGACGCGTGACGCTCAACTTTTCCGGCATGCGCAAGCCAAAGCCCTTCACTGAAACTCGCAAACCAAACATTGCCATCATGATCTCTGAATATATCTGAAAACCAGATGCTTTGATCGAGTTGAACAGGTTCAACCCACTGCCATTGCCTATCGCTGTCACGATAGAGTAGACGACCATACGTAGAGATCCAAAGACCGCCATCAGGGTCACTGACAAACTTATAAACAGCAGCATTACCACCGACTGGAAATTGATACGGTCTTAGCTCATCGTCGATATCAAGAAAATAAGCCCCTAACTCTGAGGCAAGTAGCAGGTTTCCTTCAATCCAGCTGAGATCATGAATAATCGTTTGCGCCAATCGGTCCGGAAGCGACACTTTAGCACTTAGTTCCAAACGCAATGCATCGGAAGGCGCAGATGTCGAATCACTAAGACGAAGCAAATGGCGCTCATTAACAAGCCAGATGCCTTTTGGCGACCAAGCAATTTTACTTACTGAGCCGACGATTTGATTTATTGAATTGAGTGTTGGAACATCTGAAAGTGCATTGGGATCTTGGCGATTGATCTGAGGTTCTGTGAGTATAAATAAGCCATTAGCCGCAACCCATATGCGCCCTCGCTCATCTTCTAGAATGTCTTTTACTGGTCCGTTAATACGAAAAGGCACCGTTTCGAATGAACGTGGATTTAGCCTCACTAAGCCATTACGCGTACCAATCCAAATAAACCCATTACTATCTAGGAGCAGTTTATTGATGCCGTTGCTTGGTAAGAAATCAACATTTTGCGTGTTGAAATTCGTGAACGTGCTGCCATCAAAACGACTTAAACCAAACTGAGTGCCAATCCAAATATACCCGTCATTGTCTTGTACAAGACTACTTAAAGACTGTGATGGTAGACCATTTTGAATGTTCCATTGCTTAACAACATAGTCGTTGATTGCCGCCTTGACGGGAAACAAAACAAATGAAAGCAAGCAAAGTATAACCTTGCAATATAACCCGACTTGTCGTGTTCGCAATGACACCAGCATAATTCCTTTAAATTGTTAGGTAACCAGTTTTGATCAAAGCTTGTAAACAAATCAATGAAAATATACCAGCCAGAATATCATCTGCCATAATCCCAAAGCCGCCCTGCAACTTTCTATCCAAGGTTCGGATTGGGCCTGGCTTTGCTATATCAAAGAATCTAAAAAGGAGAAAACCCACCAATAATGTAAGCCAATTAATGGGCGCAAACATCATGGTAATATAAAATCCGGCAACTTCATCCCAAACTATTGCGGGATGGTCATGCACGCCTAGATCGTCAGCGGTTTTTCCACATACCCAAAAGCCAACCAAACAGAAAACAACTGCAATTGCTATCTGTAACCAGATAGGCCATCCATTTGATAGGAAGATAAAGGGCAATGCCCCCAAAGTACCGAACGTGCCGGGCGCTTTTGGTGCTAGACCCAAACCATAGCCCAACGCCAAAAACTGATGCGGACGACTTAAAGAATATTTAGACTGCTTCACTCTATTCCTAACTACTCGTTACTAAAATGCTCGTATCCGCGCGCTGGTAAAGCAAACTTTTGCCCTCGTAAAGTCAACTCTAATTGACCATTTCCAGCTAAGATCTGCCCGACACATTTTGCTTCCACGCCATACTGCTTTAACTTATTTGCCAGTGTACTTTTGTTGGTATCAGAGACTGTAAATAACAACTCATAGTCATCGCCGTAACTTAAAACATAAGGCCAACGTTCTTGTTCACTTAACGTTGCCTTCATCGCTTCTGATACCGGCACTTTTTCCACTTGAACCGTTGCATTTACATTCGATTTTCGAAGTATATGCCCAAGATCGGCCACTAAACCATCGGAAACATCAATAGCTGACGTCGCAAGTCCGCGAAGCACTTGCCCTGCTGCAACTCGAGGCGTTGGGAAATAAAAACGTTTTTCGACGTCCTGTTTATTTTCAGGTGTAATGTTAAGCCCTTGTTTTCGCGCTTCAATAGCAAGCCCAGCATCGCCAAGCGGGCCTGTCACAAAAATCCAATCACCAACTTTTGCGCCACTGCGGGTCAAAGCTTTTCCCTTCGGAATTATCCCTTTAGCACAAACCGTTATGGTCAGAGGACCTTGCGTTGTATCTCCGCCAATGACTTGAACGTTGTAGTATTCTGCAATTTCGTGAAGCCCTTCAGTGAACGCTTCAAGCCATTCTAAATCAACACTGGGTAGCGTAAGCGCCAGTGACACCCACGTCGGCTCCGCGCCCATTGCGGCTAAATCACTGAGATTTACAGCTAAAACTCGATGTCCAAGTGCTCTTGGGGGAATGTCTTCAAAGAAATGCACGCCACACACCAATGTATCGGTTGTGATAGCCAATTGACTGTTTTCAGGAACTGAAACCAGTGCGCAGTCATCGCCAATGCCTAAGTCCACATCACGTCGCGTGATACCTCGGCCTTTGAAATAGCGATTAATTAACTCAAATTCCTTCATACACAAAAAAGCCGGCCTACGCCGGCTCTCCTGAATTATTGCTTGGCAGAAAACTCTTTTGAACGAAGTAGTTTTACTGCTTTATCAAGCACACCATTAACGAATTTATGACTGTCTTCAGCACCGAACATTTTTGCCAGTTCAATACCTTCGTTAATAGCCACTTTGTAAGGGACATCTTCACGGAACTTAAGCTCATACGCACTTAAACGAAGGATAGCGCGCTCAACCATGTCTAAGTCATCAAACGGACGTGATAAATGTGGAGATACCGCTTCGTCTAGTTGCTTTTGATTTACCACAACACCACGAGCAATATCTTTAAAGTATTCAACATCGATTTTTGATACGTCGTTTTCGATCAACATTTGCTGTTCGATGTCTGCAATCGGGTTACCACTTAGCTGCCATGAGTACACTGCTTGTAGTGCTAAAACTCGTGCTTTACGTCTCGCTGCTGGTTTCACTTAAATTCCTCTGAGATTCTTAAATAAGATCTAGTACGTTTACCATTTCTAGCGCACTAAGTGCAGCTTCGCCACCCTTATTGCCCATTTTAGTGCCCGCACGTTCAATTGCTTGCTCAATGCTTTCTGTTGTAAGCACACCAAATGCAACTGGAACATCATAATCAAGCGAAACACTCGCTAGACCTTTGTTTGATTCATTCGCAACCAAATCAAAATGAGGTGTACCACCACGAATGATTACACCTAACGCGATAATTGCGTCGTGTTCTTTTTTCATCGCAAGACGCTTAGCTGCCAATGGTAATTCAACTGCACCCGGCACATAAACGACTGTAATATCTTCGTCCTTCACACCACCTACTCGTTTAAGCTCATCAACAGCTCCGTCTAACAAAGCACGACCAATAAAGTCGTTAAAACGAGAGATTACAATGGCAAACTTTTTACCCGGTGCGTATTTATTACCTTCGATGATTTTCATTCGCTGTTCCTAATTATATCTGAGCAATAGCCAAATAGACGCGCATAATAGCACATAAAAGTTAAGTTCGCCTACTGTGTAAAACCGTAGGCGATGATTCTAAATTTTCATTCTAACCTGAACGAAATGAGGTGAGTGGAAACTTACTCGGTGTAACCTTCTGGTGCCACGTATTCCACAACTTCAAGGTGGAAACCTGACAGCGCATGATACTTCTTCGGTAAACTCATTAGACGCATTTTTTGGATGCCCAAATCAGCCAGAATTTGTGAACCGACACCCACCGTGCGTGAAGTACCTTGGAATTTGTTCACTGACACGTGTTCGCCAGCATCTTGCTTAGCAAAATTCTTCACAATTGCTTCTAAGTCAGAGGTACGCTCTTGCTTTGCCAAAATTACCAGTACACCATTATTTTGTGCAATATGTTGCATTGCAGACGTAAGGCCCCAACTACGTTCCCCACCTCGGCTTGACTGCAAAATATCGTTGAACGTACTTTGCAAGTGAACACGCACTAACGTTGGAGTCTCTGCAGATACTTCACCTTTAATGAGTGCGTAATGAAGTTGGTTATCAATGGTGTCTTTATAGGTAACTAAATCGAATTCACCATATTCAGTTGGCAATTTGCAGACAGCCACTTTCTCAATAGTCGTTTCATTTAAGTTACGGTATTCAATTAAGTCCGCTATGGTCCCAATTTTAATGCCGTGTTCTTTTGCAAACACTTCAAGTTCTGGGCGACGAGCCATAGTGCCATCTGGATTAAGAATTTCGACGATAACAGAAGAAGGCTCAAGACCCGCCAAACGCGCTAAATCACAACCTGCTTCTGTGTGACCGGCACGCGTTAATACGCCACCTGGCTGCGCCATGATTGGGAAAATATGACCAGGCTGAACAATATCCTCAGGCACTGCGCCTTTCGCAACCGCAGCTTGTACTGTACGAGGCTCTATCTGCGGCTGAAATGCCTGTTGTTACGCCTTTCGCCGCTTCAATTGACACGGTGAAATTTGTTGAAAACTGCGCTCCGTTTGACTTGACCATTAAAGGTAGATTTAATTGTTTGCAACGCTCTTGAGTCATCGTTAAACAAATCAATCCTCGGCCATAGGTTGCCATGAAATTGATCGCTTCAGGGGTAATATGCTCGGCCGCCATAACCAAATCCCCTTCGTTTTCACGGTCTTCATCATCCATTAAAATGACCATTTTACCGGCTTTAATGTCTTCGATAATTTCTTTTACGCTATTTAATGCCATGTTTTACCTACGCTTTAAGGTCTGCTCAACTCTATAACTAGCGAATAAAGCCAGCCTGTGCAAGCAAACTCGTTGTGAGAGTCGATTCTGATTTAACGGTGTCGTCCTTTCCAAGCAAGCGCTCTAAATAGCGTGCTATTTGGTCGACTTCAAGATTCACTTTGGTACCTACTTTAAAATCCGCAATGGTTGTCTCTTGGGCGGTATGCGGAACAATGGTCAGCTTAAAGCGGTCATCCTCAATGGCATTGACCGTCAAACTAATCCCATCAATCGCGACAGACCCCTTGTAAGGAATGTATTTCATCAAGTGTGACGGTGCTTTTAACCAATACTCGGTCGCTCTCGCATTCGGTATTACTGCTACAATTTGTGCAACGCCATCAATATGCCCTGAAACCAAATGTCCACCTAACCGAGAAATAGGTTGTAACGCTTTTTCTAAATTAACCGTTTGCCCAATTTTATAGTCGCCAAAACGCGTAAGTGATAGCGTTTCATTCGACACATCAGCACGAAAACCATCAGAGAATTTTTCAACCACGGTTAAACACACACCATTGGTCGCAATACTATCGCCCAGATGAACGTCTGCCATATCAAGGTTGCTGCTTTTTACTCGCACAGACAGGTCGCCCTGTTGCAATTTCAACTCGCTTAAATGACCTGTTGCTTCGATGATACCTGTAAACATAATTACCTAGCTTGTCTTGCGTGAATTCGAAGATCAACGCCGATTGATTGAACGTGTGTAAACTCCAACACCATTGCGTCAGATAATTGAGCAAGTGGTTTTGTTGCAAAAAGACCTTTACTGCCTTCGCCTAAAATTTTTGGAGCAAGATAAACAATGTACTCGTCAATGAGGCCTTCTTCATGAAATACACCTGACAACGTTTGTCCTGCTTCCAACCAGACACGATTGACGCCTCGTGTGGCAAGTACGTTCAAAAGCGCAAGGCAATCCACCTTGCCATTTTTTGCTTCTACGACGATTTCTTCCACAAAATGAGGCCACGGTGATACTTTTTCAATAGCTGAAGGAGTCGTTCGCACAAGAATTATCGCTGACTCACAGGAAAATAAGGCAAGTTCAGGTGTAAGCCGATTATTTGAGTCGAAGATCACACGAATGGGTTGTCTGGGTTCTGATTGTAAATCTGGATAAAAATGCTCTCGCACATTTAATTTGGCGTTGTCTGCAAGGACAGTATCAGCACCGCTAATAATGGCGCAGCTTTGTGCACGAAACTGTTGAACGTCTGCTCTCGCGTCCGCTGAAGTGATCCATTTACTTTCACCATTGCTTAACGCTGTTTTGCCATCGAGACTGGCTGCGAGTTTGCAACTCACAAATGGTAAGCCCTGTTCCATGCGTTTAAAAAAGCCTTCATTTAAAGCTCGCGCATCACTTTCCAGTAAGCCGTACGCGGTCTCAATGCCCGCGGCTTCAAGCATTGCTAAGCCTTTACCTGCGACTTGTGGATTCGTATCCACCATGGCTGCAATAACTTTGCTTATCCCTGCGTCAATTAGGCCCTTCGCGCACGGTGGAGTGCGTCCATAATGACTGCAAGGCTCCAATGTCACATAGGCTGTAGCACCAACGGCTTTCTCTTTCGCCATACGAAGTGCGTGCACTTCCGCATGTGGCTCACCAGCACGAATGTGAAAACCTTCGCCAACAACTTCATTATTGTTCACAATGACACACCCAACATTGGGGTTCGGTGTCGTAGTAAATTGCCCTTGCTTGGCGAGTCTCAATAGCTCTTCGCATGTATTGCTCATCTTGTGAAGAAAATGCCGACACGTTAGTGCTCTCCTAACTTCGCAATTTCTTCACCAAATTCTTTGATGTCTTCGAAGGAACGATAAACTGAGGCAAAACGTACATACGCAACTTTATCTAGACGCTTGAGTGCTTCCATTATCAGTTCACCGATAAAATGACTAGACACTTCTCGCTCGCCAGTTGCCCGCAGTTCAGATTTGATTTTATGAATAACTTCTTCAATTTGCTCCGTACTAACAGGCCTTTTTTCCAAGGCTCTATGCAAGCCATTCAAGAGTTTATCTTCATTAAATGGCTCTCTAGAACCATCTTGCTTGATCACTCTCGGCATTACTAATTCTGCGCCTTCAAACGTTGTAAAACGTTCGTGGCATTCAATGCATTCACGTCGACGCCTGACTTGATAGCCTTCTCCAACCAAACGCGAATCAATCACTTTAGTTTCTTTAGCTGTACAAAAAGGACAATGCATATGAAGTAGTTCCTTGAAAAAGAAAAGGCCGCTAAACAGCGGCCTTTATCATAACAAAAATCAACTCAGTTGTTAGCGTAATTACGCGTAAACTGGGAATTTTGCACAAATTGCTTTTACTTTCTCACGTACTGCAAGCTGTACAGATTCGTCAGTGATGTTATCAAGGATATCACAGATCCAACCTGCAAGTTCACTTGCTTCTGCTTCTTTAAAGCCACGACGAGTGATTGCTGGCGAACCAATACGTAGACCTGACGTTACGAACGGTGAACGTGGGTCATTTGGTACTGAGTTTTTGTTTACAGTGATATACGCATTGCCAAGTGCCGCGTCTGCATCTTTACCTGTGATGTCTTTCTTGATTAGGTCAAGAAGGAACAAATGGTTGTCTGTTTTACCAGATACGATGTCATAACCACGAGCTTGCATTACCGCAACCATTGCTTGCGCGTTTTTAACAACTTGCGTTTGGTAAGTCGTGAATTCTGGTTGTAATGCTTCTTTGAACGCAACCGCTTTCGCTGCAATAACGTGACACAGAGGACCACCTTGGCCACCTGGGAATACAGCACTGTTTAGCTTTTTATAGATTTCTTCGTCGCCACATGCAGACAGGATCAGACCACCACGAGGACCAGCTAGTGTTTTGTGCGTTGTTGTTGTTACAACGTGTGCGTGTGGTAGTGGGCTTGGGTAGATACCAGCCGCAACAAGACCGGCTACGTGTGCCATATCAACAAGCAAGTATGCACCTACTTTATCCGCGATTTCACGGAATTTAGCCCAATCAACGATACCAGAGTAAGCAGAAAAACCACCGATGATCATTTTTGGTTTGTGTTCAAGTGCTAGCGCTTCAACTTGCGCATAATCGATTTCACCTGTTTCAGCGTTCAAACCGTATTGGATTGCGTTGTATGATTTACCGGAGAAATTTACGTGCGAACCATGTGTTAAGTGACCACCGTGCGCAAGGCTCATACCTAGAACGGTATCATGTGGTTGAAGTAACGCTTGGAAAACCGCTGCGTTTGCTTGTGAACCTGCGTGTGGTTGAACGTTTGCGTAATCACACTTAAATAATTCACATGCACGGTCAATTGCCAATTGTTCAACAACGTCAACGTGCTCACAACCGCCATAATAACGCTTACCTGGGTAACCTTCAGCGTATTTGTTCGTTAACTGAGAACCCTGAGCTTCTAAAACACGTGGGCTACAGTAGTTTTCAGATGCGATAAGCTCGATGTGCGATTCTTGGCGAGCGGTTTCCGCTTCAATCGCTGCAAACAATTCTGAATCAAAATCAGCGATGTTCATGCTACGTTCTAACATGGGGTCTCCTAGGTACACGTATATTGTGAAAAGCCGTATTGTACGCCTAAATTGACCACTTGCCTACGCAAACGGGGCGTAACTTGAGTGAACATATTTAATCAAGGATTGAATTTATTTCACAGTCTTTTGACAATGATATTTTTTAATTTAAACATTTATAAAAATTATACAAACAACCAATCTAAATAAATATTTTAAATGTAGTAACAAAAAGAGGCCAGTTGGCCTCTCGTATTATCAGTTTACAACTGTGGATTATTGCACCGCGAGCCTTGCGTAAACCGCTGCTTTTAACTCGGCGTAGTCCGCTTTCAACGGTTCAGCCAGACAAGGCTTAGCTAAAGCGTCAGACAAGGCCTTTGGTAGCTCTATGTCAGTGCCAAGGACATCATCAACGGAGTCTTTAAACTTGGCTGGATGTGCTGTCGCAAGGAAAATCGAACTCGCGTTCGCAAGCTCATCTTCAACCATGCCCTTGTAAGCAATTGCTGTGTGAGGTTCAGCTAAATACCCCATTTCATGGAGCGTATGCATCGCTTGTTTCGTTTCTTGCTCAGATACTGAACGTGAAAAAAAGTCATGCTTTGAGAACATTGTTTCTCTTAGCATTTGTTCCACACGTGGCCAGTTATTAGGTTTGCTCACATCCATTGCATTCGACAGTGATTCTTTCGTTGCATTTGGCGACCATGTATTGTCAACCAAATAACGTGGAACCGTATCATTTTGGTTAGTTGTAGCGCTGAGCCTATGAATAGGTAAACCGATAACCGCAGCAATCATAGCGGCACATACATTTCCAAAGTTACCGCTAGGCACAGAAACATGGACACTATTGCGCTTATCTTCTGGCAACTGTGCAACAGCCTCAAAGTAATAGCAAACTTGCGCAAGTAGACGGCTTATATTGATCGAATTCGCCGAGTTTAAGCCAAGCTTCTGCTTCAACTCCTCATCCAAAAACGCCTCTTTTACTAACGTTTGGCAATCATCAAAACTACCATCGACTGCGTAGCAGTGAATATTCTCACCCAATGTCGTGAACAGCTTTTGTTGTGCGAGAGAAATTTTGCCCTCAGGGTATAAGATCACCACATCGACATTTGGCTTTTTATAAAATGCATGGGCAACAGCAGCCCCTGTATCACCACTGGTTGCCGTTAAAATAGTGACTCGCTCGCCTTCACTAAATAGGCTTACACATTCCGCCATAAAACGGCCACCAAAATCTTTAAACGCCAACGTTGGACCATGAAATAGCTCTAAACAATAGGTATTTTTTGCAACATTAACCAAAGGCGCTGGAAAATTAAACGCACGTGCCACCATGTCGCTCAGCACATCCTTTGACAGCTCATCACCAATCAAATGACTCAGAATTTTTGCACTTCGTTCCGCAAAAGGCAGGTCGAGCAACGCGGATACTTGGCTAAGAGGAGCTAATGTTTGCGGGAAAAACACACCTTGCTCTCGCCCTAAACCGATTTTAACAGCTTCAACAAACGAAACCTGTTGAGAAGCATCTTTTAAATTAAATAAGTTCATGATTCTTTTATCCTTGTTACAACTCACGAGTGCCAAAATGATCGAGCTTACATATGTGGCTAAAGCCCTGCTCGTTGAGATAATTTTCTTGTAGCCATTGCTGACACTGCTCTGCCGCTTGGTGACTTTTACAAATTGCAAAAAGTGTTGAGTCGCACCAGAAATACTGACTAACTCAGCACCGATGCTCGGCAATGCTGCTTTGGCCTCAGCAAACCCTGCAATCAATTCAGCTCGGTAAGGTTCAGCTACTGGGTCTTCCATAAGCTCAAGTGCTTCGTCAAAACGGCCTGCTTGCATTAAAAGTACAAAAGCACTCAAACGCTGGGCAAAACACACTGCATCATGAGTCGACTGCTCTTTTGGTAATACCGCACGAGCTTTTGCTGTGTTCAATGCAAAACCTGGATAAGCAACAACGTAATACCAATCTTCAGGGGTTTGGACACTCATAGCTCGATTAGGCACGAGTTCAGCCGTCAGTTGAAGACCTCCTAAATAACAAGGCGTAATGTTGTCGTAGTGACGACCACCTGACACTTTGCCTTCGAAATCAGCCATTAATTCAATTAACTCAATTTGGCTTAGTGCCGTTTTGGCGAAGGCATCAAGGGCGGCAAACGTTGCAACGACTGAACACGCACTTGATCTCAAACCAGATCCAATTGGAAGACGCTTTTCAAGCGTCAAAGCAACTGGGGGCATTGTTGGAGCGACAAATTCACGAAAATGTTGTAAACATTGAAACGCTAAATTCTCTTGTGCATTTGACGGCAAAAATGACGCGTAGGCGCCTGTGCATTCAAACACATCCTGTGGCGCGTCCTGCACATGAACGACATCACCAAGCAAACTGCCATCAATTGGGGCAAGTGCCGCCCCTAAAGAATCAAAACCAACGCAGAAATTACCGATTGATGCTGGTGCATACATACTAACCATGACTCACTCCTATCGAGACAATGTTTTGAGAATATCAGCAAATACGCCAGCTGAAGTCACTTCAGCTCCAGCACCGTATCCACGAATCACAAATGGACGAGGCTGATAATACTGACTTAATATGGCAAGCGCATTTTCACCGTCTCGAATCGCATTGAGGGCATGCTGTTTATCAACAGCTTCAATTCCTACTCGACATCGCCCGTTCTCAATTGTACCAACGTAACGCAGTACCTTACCTTCTGCTGCCGCGCTTTGTACTCTATCCGCGAATTGCGCATTCAATTCTGGTAACTTTTCCATGAATACGTCGACGCTTGAGCCTTCTTCAAAGTGGCTTGGTACGACAGGTTCAACATCGATATCCGACAACTCAAGCTCAAGCCCTGATTCTCGAGCTATGATTAGTAGTTTACGAGCAACATCTGTTCCGGATAAATCATCACGCGGATCAGGCTCAGTAAATCCAAGCGATTTCGCCTTTTCTGTGGCTTCAGAAAGCGATAACCCGTCTTCAATCGCACCAAACATGTACGACAAACTGCCCGATAAAATGCCGTTGAATGACAGCAGTTCGTCACCCGCGCCAAACAATAGTTGAAGGTTATCAAGTACAGGTAGCCCTGCACCAACATTTGTCTCATACAAGAATTTACGACGCGTCGATAACGCAGCAGCCTTTAACTCTTGGTAATACGCAAAGCTGCCCGTGTTCGCCTTTTTATTCGCAGCAACGACGTGGAAGCCTGCACGTAAAAATTCGGCGTATTGTGAAGCCAACTGTTGAGAGGAACTGCAATCCACAATGACAGGATTGATTAGGTGGTTTGCTCTGACGAATTGTTCAACTCGCGTTAAACTGAATGGCTCTGCGACCTTACTTAATTCCGATTGCCAGCTCTCAAACGGCACACCATCAGAATTCAGGTAACATTGTTTCGAATTTGCCACACCATATAAATTCAATTTAATGTTGCGCGCCTCCAACCATGCTTGCTGCTTTTCTAGCTGCTTTACGAGTTCCTGACCAACTAAGCCGACACCAAGTAAAAACACGTCGATGGAAGGGACATGCGTAAAGAAGTTTTCATGGCAAACTTTCACCGCATCGTTGCAAAGTACGCCATCAATGACCGCAGAAATGGCGCTTTCCGTTGAATCTTGCGCAATCGCAACAATGTTCACTTGTGCTTGCGCCAGCGATGCGAAGAATTTCGCCGCCAACCCTTTGTGGGCTTTCATGTTATCCCCCACCAAAGTCACGATGGCGAGTTCGCGTTGAACTTGAATTGGCTCAATTAACCCCGCTTGTGATTCAAGCGAGAATGCCTGCTCAAGTGCATTTAACGCCAGTGCTAAATCACTTTCGTGAACACAAAAGCTAATACTAAACTCACAAGAAGATTGTGTAATGAGTACGATTGAAACATTGTCATTCGCAAGTGCACTAAAGACCCGTGACGCCATGCCCACTTTACCTTTCATACCTGGGCCTGATACCGTCAACATAGCGAGCTTTTCTAAACTCGATATCGCTTTAACCGTCTCATCACCTTGGCGCTCATGGCTAATCATGGAGCCAGGTACGTCAGGATTATGTGTGTTCTTGATTTCACACGGTACGCCGACTTTTGCACACGGCAAAATCGTTTTCGGGTGTAAGACTTTCGCACCAAAATACGAAAGTTCCATCGCTTCCTTGTAGGATAGCCAATTAATTTTACTGGCCTTTTTAATAAAACGAGGGTCTGCATTATAAACACCGTCAACGTCTGTCCAAATTTGACACACTTCGGCTTCTAAACAAGCAGCGGCAATCGCTGCAGAATAGTCAGACCCATTTCGGCCAAGTACAGACAACTCGCCCTGCGCGTTACTACCAGTAAAGCCAGGCATAATGTAATACGGAAAGTTGTTTTGCTGCAGTTGTTGACGGAATGCGTCTTTACTCGCAACCAAATCAACTTCGGCCTCCAAATAATTGCCTTCAGTACGAATACAATCGGTCGCTTCCAAGTAGTAGGCATTGTCTGCGCCTAGCATTGCTTGCATCAGTGCAACACTCACTCGCTCACCAAAACTAATGACATACGCTCGTACTTGGTCTGGACAATGCTTGAGTAATTTAACACCAGCCAATTTATCCGCGAGTTCACTAAAATTTGGCCAGTGGTCAACCTTACTGAATGCAGCTTCAACTTCTGAACGCAGCCCTTCAGAACGCTGAATAAGTGCATCCCAACGTTCACTGTAATCCGAGCCTTCCGCAGCTAAGTCGGCAAGTCCGACAAGATGATCTGTCATCCCCCCAGGCGCAGATAGCACAACCAGCGAATCAGGCCCTGCATAAGACAATATTAATTCTTTTACCTTTGATAAACAGGCGAAATCCGCAAGGGATGAACCACCAAACTTTAAAACTCGCATAATTTATGTTCCTCATTCCAAAAACGAAAAAAGGCCTGTGTTCGTAGTGAACACAGGCCTTTTTTGAATACGCAACGACCTATGCCACTATCCAGTTAGGATGGTGGTGGTAATAATAATGGTCGTAGTATTCAATAATTCTTTTTTCATAACGCATTTAGACTGCCGTAAAAACAGCCAAACTGTCAAGGTTATTTTCGGGAATAGATTATGTGATTTTTTCAAGTTGCTATTTAGCGAATGCCAAATTTATGCAAAACAGACAACAATGAGTCTGGCTTAACCGGCTTCTCTATAAAGTCGAGCGCACCAAGTGAGGCTACTTTTGCTTTCATTTCAGATTGAATATCCGCAGATATGACAACCACAAAACTTTCAATTTTCTGCTCTTTGATCCCTTCAAGCACCCCTATTCCATCCACCACAGGCATCGTTAGGTCTAAACAAACCAAATCTATCTGCTTTGACTGCAATAGCGCCAATGCTTCAGCACCATGCTGCGCTTCGACAATGTCAACATCCAGTGAAGCTTGCAAACACCGTTTTACTTGTTTACGTGCGACCGTTGAATCGTCACAAACTAGGACAGAGTAACTCATCGTGTTTTCAAATATCCAAAAATAGCATCGAGCTCTTGACTGATAAGCTGTTATTGCTAAAAAGTTTAGTACTCAATAGCAACCTCGTTAGCAACTTATACCACAAGAACGAAAAATAAGTTAAGTGATATAACAGTCTAAATTGTAAAAGAGGTAAAGATATTGAGATAAATCCATTATATTTATTTATTTTTAATCGGTTATTGGCTAAGTTTATAAGCAGACAAAAAGCTGTGAACTTAATTTGAGGAGCACGGGTTCATTCATGCTACAAAAAAGCCTATCAAAAAAGCTACTTACAAACGTGCTTTCGGTTTACTTCTTATTAACATTTGTCGTTACGTGCGGTCAAGTGGTTGCGGAGTATGTTAATACTAAAGACTATATTCGCAACGAATTGACCATGCTGCAAAAAACCTTCAGCCGAAGCCTAACTCGCGCTATATGGGAACTAAACACTAAGCAGACCGTAACCACAGCCGAAGGTTTACTTGCAATCCCGATGATTGAGGGGATTATCGTTCGCGATGACAGTGGCGAAATTATTTCGCAACTAGGTCGTTCTCTGGATATTCATGAGTTATACAGTCAACAATTAGTTCAGGAAGAAGCAATAATCGAAGACACACCGTCCGGTCTATTTGGTTATACTTTTCCACTTATTTTCGAATTTTCAGGACGCGCTACCCAAGTTGGTGACGTAACGCTTTTCTCAAGCCGCGAGGTCGTGTTCAGCCGAATCATGATCTCTATCTACTTCTTGATTGGTAACGCGATGATCAAAACAACCTTTTTGATCATTCTCTTTTTACTCGCATTCAGAAAGCTACTTACCGAACCATTGTCTCAGTTAACAGAGCAAATTGAAGAATTCGAGCTTGATGATGCGGATGGCCATCGCATTGAATTGGACACCACTGAGCGTAACGAACTGAAAGTGATGGAAGAAGCGTTCAACAAACTCATCGATAAAGTAGCTGAATACCGAAAAAAACTAGATCAAACGCAAAAAGAGCTCATCATCAGTAACGAAAAACTAGATCAGCACAACTTGCAGCTAGAACAAGAAGTTGCGCGTAAAACATCAAACTTGAGCCAAGCAATGATGGATTTGCAGCAACAAAAATACGAGCTTGAAAAACAAAAACTTACTTTGACCGAAGAAGTCGATAGGCGTAGACAAACTGAGCAAGAGTTACTTACCAAGCAAAAAGAGCTTGAACGGTATCTCGATGAGACTCAATTTGGCCCAAGAGCGCTTGGTGGGATCAGAGAAAATGGCTGCCTTAGGTGGGTTAGTTGCGGGTATTACCCACGACATCAATACCCCCGTTGGGATTGGCGTTACTGCCACCTCCTTCTTGCAAGAACGTCTTGAGCAAATAGAAATTGCGTACAAAGAAAAAACGCTTTCACCCAAAGCATTGGAAGAGTTTATAAACGATGCGAAGCAAAGCACCAGTTTACTTACAACAAACTTAGACCGAGCCAGTGAGCTGGTCGCCAGCTTTAAACAAATCGCGGTTGACCAAGCAAGTGAAGCGGTCAGAACGATTAACTTTAAAGAATACTTAGGCGAAGTTATTAAGTCTTTACACCCTAAACTCAAAAAGACCAAGCACAACATCAATGTGAGTTGCCCTGATGATTTGATACTCAATCTTCCTGCGGGCGCGATTAGTCAAATATTCACAAACTTGATCATGAATTCTCTTATTCACGGTTTTGAGGAAATGAATATTGGTACGATTGATATTGCGATCACTGAAGACAACGATGACGTGAAAATTGTGTACAAAGACAATGGTAAAGGCGTAAGTAAAGCCCAGCTTGAAAAGCTCTTTGACCCGTTTTTTACGACTAAACGCGACCAAGGTGGAAGCGGTTTAGGAACTCACATTACACTTAACTTAGTAAAACAAACCTTAAATGGTGAGATTGAGGTTGAGAGCGAAGAAGGCAAAGGCTTGACCTACTATATTCGCTTTCCAAAAGACATGCAGCAACCACCGTTAGAGATGTTTAGTTAAAACTAGAACCGATATAAACAAAAAAGGAAGCCTCGGCTTCCTTTTTTGTTTTCCTATCACGATTAAGCCGTGATATCGCATGCCTAATCGCGCTAGGTTGTATTGAACATTACTGCTGATTAAATAGATCCAAAGCACTTTGCGTCATTGCCGTTACACCCGTTTTAATCGTCAATGGGTAATCAGGGGCAAATTTACTTGAATGTAATGACGGTAATGTCTTTCCTGCAGCTACACTTTGCGTGTAAAACGTTGGCTCGACAGCTCCTAACCAGAAGATGGTTATTGGCACGTGCTCATCAGTACGTCCATACAAGCCAAAATCTTCGCCTGCCATAACAGGTTCTGATTTTTCAACATTACTTTGGCCGATTGCCGTTTCAATACTTGCTTTAACT
Source organism: Pseudoalteromonas xiamenensis (assembly GCF_017638925.1). Taxonomy (NCBI): domain Bacteria; kingdom Pseudomonadati; phylum Pseudomonadota; class Gammaproteobacteria; order Alteromonadales; family Pseudoalteromonadaceae; genus Pseudoalteromonas; species Pseudoalteromonas xiamenensis. Next base: position 2,820,836 of record NZ_CP072133.1, on the reverse strand, counting down.
TTAACGGCAAGTTCAGGTTCGTTGTACGTTGATGGAATTCGCTCTTCTTCGTGTACATAGACACTCGGCATCAGCTCATCAGGTAAACCTGCGCTTAAGGCAATGCCTTTCGCCATCCGCTTTATTGTAGCAACTTGCTGATCTCTAACTTCAGGATCGTAAGAACGTAGTGTTAATTGTAACTTCACTTCATCCGAAATGACGTTATGCTTTGAACCGCCGTGAATAGACCCGACAGTGATAACTGAGGGCTTCAATGGCGAAATTTCGCGACTGGTGATCGTTTGTAATGCGAGCACTAAGCGAGAGGCAATTACGACAGGATCGATTGTCGTATGAGGATAAGCGCCATGCCCGCCCTTACCTTTAACCGTGATATCAACCGAGTCGACATTCGCTAATGCGTAACCAGGGGCAACTGCGACTTTACCAGCAGGTAAATTGGCGCTAACGTGTAAACCTAAAACATAGTCCGGCTTGGCATATTTGCTGAAAAGTCCCTCTTTTAACATTGCCTTTGCACCACCGCCGACTTCTTCTGCTGGCTGCGCGACCAACATAAGTGTCCCTTTCCAAAGCGACTTATTGTTCATTAACTGCTTTGCCGTGCCCACTAAACTGGTCATATGGATATCGTGCCCACAACCGTGCATCACACCAACCGTTTGATTGCTCGCATTGACTGTCGTTACTTTCGATGCGTAAGGCTTTCCTGTTTCCTCAGTAATTGGTAACCCATCAGTATCCGCCCGGATCATGATGGTTGGTCCCTCACCATTTTGAAAAAGAGCAACAACGCCGTGGCCACCGACACCTTCGGTCACATTCATACCAAGCGCTTTAAATTCATCAGCAAGACGTTTGGATGATTGCACTTCATGATATGAAAGTTCAGGGTTTTGATGTAAATGAAGATAAAGTTGCTCGAGACTAGGTAGTTGTTTGTCTAGTTGTGCGGATAAAGTAGCCGCTGAAGTTTGGCTTGCAACCAATAAAGCCAAACTTGTCATTGTCCATTTCATAATTATCCCGTTCTTGTCGTTATTTACCTCTCAAGCTATCACATGCGAAGCTGATTTGGTAACTCCATCGGACGAAGTAATCTCGGGTTTGAATCTCGCTAGATGAAAGCCAAAGACCTATTAAGAACAGCTAAAATAGTCTTGTACTATTTCGAAATAGATCAACTCGATGGTATCGAGATCCGTTAGAGGCAGATGTTCATTCACTTGGTGTATCGTATGATTGCGTACACCCACTTCGATAACTTGGGTATGTGAATTAGAAAAAAATCGGCCATCTGAAGTCCCACCCGCAGTGCTTAATTGCGGGTACTGACCTGTACACTTAAAAATGGCATGTTCTATAAGACCTAAAAAGCATCCTGCGCCTTGCTCACCCGTATAATAAGACTCACACGGCCGCTCCCAAGCCAACTCAAATGCGTGTGACCAAGCGGATAAACAACGCTCTATGCATGCAATTACTTCTTCACTGTTATACCCATGACTGTAACGAATATTGAAGGTTATCTCACATTTGGCTGGCACAAGATTATCAACGACGTTCGGAATATTAATCCCTGTGACCTGCAATGTTGTTGCCGATCCTGGTTGATCATTTTCCCACGTGAGTGACGACAAGGCGTTAACAATTTGACCAGCTAAGTGCGCTGCATTAATCGTATTTTGTGGATAAGCAACATGTCCCGCTTTACCTCTCACTTGAATCCGCGCGGATATCGCTCCACGACGACCGTTTTTAATCGCATCGCCTACGCGTAGCTCACTCGTCGGCTCCCCCACTAAACACGCATCCAGTGTAATATTATTTTCCGCTAGATATTGTGCTAAATATTTGGAGCCGAACTCTGCTTCACCTTCTTCATCCGAGGTAATAAGCCAATAGAAAGACCCTCGAAGCGGACTTAGTTCATGCAAATTAACTAACTTTTGGCATGCAGAGAGCATGGCAGCAATGCCACCTTTCATGTCGCACGCACCACGTCCATAAACCGCACCTTCAATGATGTCAGCTGAAAATGGCGCAGCTTTCCAAGCACTCCCTGCAGCTGGGACAACATCAACGTGACCTGCAAAAGCAAATACGGGACCTGGTAAAAAATGACGAACGGCTATGAGGTTATCAACTCCATTTAATGGCAAGCGAATTATCTCAAAACCCATCAATCCTAATTCAGAAGATAACCAATCTAACAGTCCTGCGTCGTTAGGCGTAATTGAAGGTGCTTGAATCAACGTTTTTAGTGCGCTTAGAGCATATGACGGTTGGTTTAAAACGTGAGTTTGAAGTGCCATGATTCCGTAGCCAAAGTTCGTTTTCCACGTCCATTTAAGCAACCTTTTGTGATGAATACATGGCAATTTCATGGCAAAGAGATGTCACCTAGAAACAAATGGGTGCAAAAAGTTAATCTAAATCAAACTTTCAGAAAGATCTGAAACTACCTTCTAAAAATCTTGATCTAGAACAGGTTTTCCAAAAATGGAGAGAGTAATAATAAGCCCAACAAAGAGATTCGCCTTAAAAGGCCCAGGAGATGAAAATGAAAAAACAACTTAGCGCAGCACTACTTACTTCACTTTTGGTAGCAGCTCCTTTTGCAAACGCAAATCTAAGCGTGAACGTAGGTGCAATCAACGTTAATCCTACTAACTCTTCGTCGCCAATCGACCAAAACAATGCGTTAGGTTTGAGTGCTGACAGCAACACGCAGCTAGGTATTACATTCGACTATGCGTATACAGACAACATCGTGTTTGAACTTGTTGCAGCAACACCATTTTCTCATACAGTAAACGGTGAAGGCGGCTTGAAAGGTGCAGAAATTGCAGACGTTAAACACCTGCCACCAACACTTTTAGCACAATACCACTTCTTTACAAAAGATTCTGCGTTCCGTCCATTCGTAGGTCTTGGTTTGAACTACACGGTTTTCTTTGATGAACAACCAAGTGCTGCGCTTAAAGCGACTCTAGGCACAAATGATGTAAAACTTGATTTAGATTCTTCATTTGGTTTGGCGCTTCAAGTTGGTTTCAACTACAAGCTAAACGAAACTTGGGGTCTACACGCGATGGTTTCTAAAATGGATATCAATACAGACGCTACAGTATACGCAAATGGCGCTAAAGCTCTTACTTCAGACGTTGAGCTTGACCCAATCGTTGCAATGTTTGGTGTGAAGTACAACTTCTAAGAATTCGGGCTGGGATCATCAGCCCAAACACTATCATTTCATGATATTGACTTTCTCAATCCCAAGGCCACGTTTGTGGCCTTTATCCTTGCAGGTTAAGTAAAGAAGCTAGTTATTGGTTTGACGATTTTTTCTCTTCCAACATCGCTTTCCAATGCATCACTTCTTTTGGCAAAATCGGGGCTACTCCATCAAACCCAGCCACCTCAAGCATTTCTTCAACTGGCACGACGCCTTGTTTACGTCTAAACACACCCCGAATATATGCGATGGCATGCAAACCTCGATGAGAGTGAAATTTTTGTTCAATATAAAAATACTTGTGGTCCCAACCTACAAGACGTGTTGTTACCGTAAATTTTTGCAGTGGTTTGATATCTCGAATGTAAGTGATAGCAGTCGCATTGACGATAGGAAACCAGCGCTTCTGATAAATCGCACCGAATAAACCCACGCGCTCAGTTAACCACGTACGTGCCAGATCCATAAACGCCAGATAACGAGAATTCGTCAGATGCATATTGATGTCACAATCACTTGGCAGCGCACGAAATTCTGTATCAATCGGTGTGAGCAGCGTGTCGTACTGGCGATTTTGTCTAATTCGCCAAAGTAAAAGAATGAGTCGGAAATATAAATTCATAACTAATGGTCTAACCAGTGTGCAAAAATTCAGTCTATCACAATCATTTTTAAAACAGATAGATGCGAATAGAATTATTAATACTGAAAATGAACAAGGTGAACAGTCACTTGTCACCATTCAGTTTTCGCTTTGGAAACAATGACAACGTTGTCCCTAATTTCAGACGGAAGGTTGCGAAAAACGGTGGACTACACTAACCTCTTAAATGGTTGTAACTATAAGAATATTATCTATGAAGAAATTTTTTATTGGGGCGTTCCTTTTTTTTGTCAGCCTCCCCTCGTTTGCTGAATTCGAACTGCCTGGTAAAGGTGTTATTCGTTACTCTACAGGTGTTGAAAAGCCCTTTAATTTTGGTTTTGCTTGGTCTCCAGTCGAAGACAAATTTACGATTGGCAGCAAAGCGTACAACATGGATCTACCCGAAAGCTATTCCGTGGCAATCACTTTAAGTAAGGATGATTCACAGGTTTGGGTGCAAGAATTTGCGCAAAGCTTTATTGAAGGGTTTGATTGGGAAATTGGCGACCACAAAATCATTCTTCGAAAGGCGACCTTTGCTCAACCAGTAAAAGGTAATTATGTGCTGTCTCTTGACGGGGTGGATTACTTTTTAATGAAAAACAACATTAGCATTACATTCAATTTTGAACATCGCGGATTAACCAGCGTGCATCTTGAAGGTGTAACGAAAGACATGGGCACCAAACGTTAGTGTGATGCCCCAACGATTTAACTTGCTACACTTTCACCGTTTTACGATTAATACCGTATTCGCGTAGCTTATTAGCCACCGCAGTGTGGCTCAATCCCAAGCGTTTCGCGAGTTGTCTAGAGCTCGGGTAAGCAGGATATAACTTTCTTAAAAGCGTCGCTTCAAACCGCTTCACGACATCTTCCAAACTACCTTCAAAATCGGTATCAAGGTAACCCAAATCACCAGTAAAGGTTGGCAATTGCATGTGGTCTATGCGAAGTTCTTTGCCATCAAGTAATGAAACAGCTCTATAAACTGCATTTTCTAACTGACGGACGTTGCCAGGCCACGGATACTGCTCTAAAAATTCCAAACAGCTGTCTGCTAATTTAGGCGCTTCTTGCCCCGTTTGATGTGCATACTTCTGAATAAAGTGTTCTGCTAATGGCCCAATATCCGCTTTACGTTCTCTAAGTGGAGCAATGTCAAGTGTTAAAACATTGATACGGTAGTACAAATCCTCACGGAACGTCCCCTCTTGCACCATCGCAGGCAAATCTTTTTGAGTTGTCGCAATAATGCGCACATTTACCTTAACTTCGCTCTCGCCACCTACTTTTCTGAACGTACCATCTTGTAAGAAACGTAGAAGCTTAGTTTGTAGCTGAGCAGACATTTCACCCACTTCATCTAAAAAGACCGTGCCGCCATCAGCTTGCTCAAGTACACCGCGCTTAGACGGTGAATGCTCATCTTTTCCAGCGTATCCAAATAACTCCGACTCTGCCGCTTCATCAGGTAACGAGGCGCAGGATAACGCAATAAACGGTTTGATTGAGCGGTTCGAGGCAAAGTGACACGCTCGGGCAAGCAGTTCCTTACCGGTCCCAGTTTCGCCCGTTATCAAAATGGGCGCTTCTAACTGTGCCATCTTGCGAGCTTCGCGAACTACTTTTCGCATTGCCGTGCTATTACTGTGGATTGTCGCAAAACTTTCCTGACCATAGCGGCGAAATGCGCTTACCTGTTGACCTAAACGACTCTGTGATTTGATATTAATTACAGCACCAGCGAGAACGTCCCCTTCGGCGCCTTGAGGCACTGAGATGGGCAAAATATCTGCAATATAGTCTTCACCCGCGACTTCAACACGCGTGGTTTGGCCTAACACCTCTTTCCCTTCTAACCAACGGGCAAAATTGAAGCCTTTAAGCAACGTGTTTATCGACGCACCTAAAATCTCTGACTCCCGCATATTCAAGTCTTTTGCCGCAGCATCATTACAATGTCTTACATTGCCTTTCGAATCGATGGATATAATGCCATCCGGTAGTGCACTTAATAATGTATTTAGTTCGTTATGCTCTCGCTCAGAAGGCAAATAGGCGGTAGTGCGAACATCTTCCACGCCATCGATTAAGCGAATCTCTGGCATGATTTTTTTAAACTGTTCGAACTCAATAGGCGGGAAACTGACGTACATTCGACAGTTCACCGAGTCAACTTCAATACCTTTCAAGTCAACACGATATTTAACCAGTATATTCAAGATCTCTTGGGCAATACCAATACGATCCGCGCAGTGGATCTCGAGACGCATTTGTTCCTCAAACAGGGTTAGGTCAATTGATTGGATCATACTCTAAGAATAGTCGGTCGCCTAGTGGATTGTAAACATTTTTGAACACCTCCGACGTTTAAACCGCCCTCTTTTACTCTATTCAAAATGCATAAAAAATATGAATATAGCTATTTAAATTCATAAACTTAAACAAAGAAAGCCCACGTATTTTTCGGGTTCTATGGGTATTATTTAGCAAAATACCTGAAAAGACTTAGGGTATTTAAAGGTTCAACACAAGCAAGATTCAAACAAAGCATTTGAACTAGTACATTGAATCAAATCGATTTGTTGGCTTATTCAATTCTTCTTTACGGTTATTTTCATGTCAGAGTTACTTTTTAAACGAAAAAACAGACATACCTGTTCATTCTCAGTAAATAGCGAGTGATTGAGGGAAGGTCTTCAACATTTCAATGATTTGGCAAATTCATCGGAACAATCCGTCGAATATCCAAGTACGACGATTTAACAAAAAAGCCAGTTGAACAACGGGCTTTTCAATGGAAGTGCAGTCCTAAAGGCTTCCACAGAGCCACGCTACTGGGTATACTGATGTGCTTTTAAGATAATTAAAGGTCCGCTTAGAGACCAAATTCAACTGGCCACCCGTTCACGACGACAAATATAACAATGGCCTGATGACAAAATTAGTTAGGAAGAGTTTATGAGTTCAGTACCTAAGACAGGTGATTTTTTAGGACACCCTAAAGGATTGTTCCTGCTGTTCGGCACAGAGATGTGGGAACGCTTCGGTTATTATGGCATGCGTGCCATTTTAGTTTTATATCTTGTTGCCTTAACACAAGATGGTGGTTTTGGTTGGACAAATGCAGATGCATTAAGCCTTTATGGTACGTTCACTATGGCCGTTTACGTAACGCCGCTACTAGGTGGTTGGTTGGCTGATAACGTACTTGGCCAACGTAAAGCAATTATCATCGGTGGTTTTTTAATGGCTGCAGGCCACTTTATTATGGGTATTCCTCATAGTATGGTTGCAGGTCACGAAGAAAACGTCTTCTATTTAGGTCTTGCACTTCTTTGTTGTGGTAACGGTTTATTCAAGCCAAACATTTCGACAATGGTTGGTGACTTGTATGCAGATGGCGACAAGCGTCGTGACGGTGCATTTACTATTTTCTATATGGGTATCAACTTAGGTGGTGCACTAGGTCCACTTGTAGCTGGATACATTGCTTCGGTTGCAGGCTGGCAGGCTGGTTTCATTACCGCAGGTGTTGGTATGATCATCTCTGTTATTCTGCAAATGACGCTAAGTCAAAAATACTTAGGTGATATTGGGCGCGTCCCGGCAGCTAAGCTTTCACAAGCGATGTCGGCAAGCAACACTAAAGAGCCACTCAGTAAAGAAGAAAAAGACCGCATCAAAGTAATCTTTACGATGAGCGTGTTCAGTATCATTTTCTGGATGGGTTTTGAGCAAGCTGGCGGCTTGATGAACATATTCGCCAATGATTACACCAACCGTATGCTAATGGGCTTTGAAGTACCGGCGTCGTGGTTCCAATCACTTAACTCTATTTTCATTATCGTGTTCGCGCCAATCGTTGCCATGATTTGGTTGAAGCTAGACAAACGTGAACCTAATTCACCAGTAAAATTCGCTATCGCCCTTATCTTCTTAGCACTTGGTTTCTTAACGATGATGATGGCGCTTATCACTGAAGGTGGCAGCGGCGACTCAATGCAAATTAGCATGATGTGGCTTGTATTATTCTACCTATTCCATACGCTTGGTGAGCTTTGCTTATCACCAATTGGCTTATCAATGGTAAGTAAATTGGCTCCACTGCGCCTTGCTTCAATGTTAATGGGTATTTGGTTCCTATGTACTGCCGTTGCAAACAAAATTGCTGGTGTTGTAGGTTCATTTATCGGTGAAGGTGAAGCCGCTGTAGAAAATGCAATGGGTATCTTCATTGGCTTAGGTGCAACAGCATTGCTGTCTGCTGCAATCATGTATTTCCTAAGCGACAAACTCGTTTCTTGGATGCATGGTGCAGAAGGCACACATGAACCAGCGACACAAGAACACGTGTTAACTGAAGAATTGGAAATCTCTGCAGCAAAGCAGTAATCCATCCGTTCAGATACAGAGGGCGCACTTAGCGCCCTTTTGTATATAAATATTTACAGTTTATGGCATTTCTCTCTTTTTACTGTGTGCCAACACCCCGTCACAAAAATAGTCCCTTCTTTAACCAATATTAAATTAAATAATTAAAATCAGTCACTTAACATCAAAACTCTTTGATTTATTTTTCCGATTCGACGTGTAATGAACGTCAATATCCCCCCAAAATTAATTAAAATTAAAATTGGCGCATTTCAGCGGAAATAAATGGTTTCTTGTGCAACTAAATTTACATTTCCAACAATCCCATTTATGGCCGAGATCTTCCTCTTTGAAACGATTTGCAAGATGATCAGTCCACAATATAAAACGTATCGCAGCCGTTAATTGCGGGAGAAAGACAATGAGTGAAGTAAACAATCCATTAGGCCTTGTAGGCATCGAATTTACAGAATACGCGACTCCTGATGCAGATTACATGCACCAAGTGTTCAGTGACTTTGGTTTCTCAAAACTAAAGAAGTTTAAAGACAAAGACATAAGCTACTACAACCAACACGATATTCATTTTCTTCTAAATAACGAACGTGCTGGTTTTTCTGCTGAGTTTGCAAAAAGCCACGGCCCTGCAATTTGTTCAATGGGCTGGCGTGTGGTTGATGCTCAAAAAGCGTTTGACCTTGCTGTAGAGCGCGGAGCTAAACCGGCAACCGAATCTGCAAACAAAGATCTCCCTTACCCTGCAATCTACGGTATTGGTGACAGCCTAATTTATTTCATTGATGTTTTTGGCGACAAAGGTTCTATTTACGAGCAAGACTTTGTTGATTTGGATGAGCCAACAATTGTTGAAGATAAAGGTTTCCTTCGCGTAGACCACCTAACGAACAACGTTTACAAAGGTACAATGGAAACATGGGCAAACTTCTACAAAGAAGTGTTCGGCTTTACTGAAGTTCGTTATTTTGACATTAAAGGTCAAAAAACAGCTCTGCTTTCTTATGCATTGAAGTCACCGTGTGGCACGTTCAGCATTCCGATTAATGAAGGTAAAGATAATAACAATAACCAAATTGATGAATACTTGAATGAATACAATGGTCCAGGTGTTCAGCATCTTGCATTCTTAACAAACGACTTAGTGGGTTCATTGGATAAACTAGATAAATCGTGTATCCAAACGCTCGATATCGTTGATCACTACTACGACACAATTTTCGACCGTGTACCATGGGTTAAAGAAGATCGTGAGAAAATCAGACAACACCAAATCTTGGTAGATAGCCAAAGTGAAAACTGTTACTTACTGCAAATCTTCACTAAAAACCTATTTGGCCCAATCTTTATCGAGATGATCCAACGTGTTGATGACGGTGGGTTTGGCGAAGGTAACTTCCAAGCGCTATTCGAATCTATCGAACGTGACCAAGAACGTCGCGGCGTGATCTAAGCTCGAAAGTGCAAACAAAAGCAGCTAAAGTATTAGCTGCTTTTCGTGTTTATATAATTCAATACCTTAAATAAAAATGTGAGCTTTCCCCTCCGGTTTAAGGTTGTAACTCTAGGAATGACAATGTCTTTTATCAACGAAACACATGACGTTGCCCTGAAAAGTTGGGTCGAGTCGGCAAATACTGGCAAAAGTGATTTCCCTATTCAAAATCTGCCGTTCGCAATCTTCCGCCGTAAAGGCAGTGCTGAAGCATTCCGTGGTGGTGTCGCGATTGGTGACCAAGTTGTCGATCTTGCCGCGGTCGCTACATTATTCAGCGGTGATGCGGCAACGGCAGCGAAAGCGGCAAGTGAACCGACGCTAAACCACTTTATGAGCTTGGGTCAATCATTCTGGTCAGCACTACGTTTAGCGCTGTCTAAGGCTCTGCGCGAAGGCGCGAGCGAAAAAGCCGCAATTGAAGCGACCCTTATCGCTCAGGAAGACGTTGAATATGATTTACCATGTCACATTGGCGACTACACCGATTTTTATACGTCTATCTATCACGCTACCGCTGTAGGTAAATTGTTCCGTCCTGACAATCCATTACTACCAAACTACAAATGGGTACCTATTGGCTATCATGGTCGTTCATCATCGATTGGGGTTTCTGGTCAAACGTTCCCTCGTCCTAAAGGACAAACTAAAGCACCTGATGCTGAGGCACCGAGTTTTGGTCCGTGTAAACGTTTAGATTATGAACTTGAAGTAGGTATTTACCTAGGTAAAGGTAATGCTCTAGGTGACAGCATTGCACTTGATGATACAGATAGCCATGTATTTGGTTTCTGCTTGTTCAATGACTGGTCTGCACGTGATTTACAAGCTTGGGAATACCAACCACTCGGTCCATTCCTTGCGAAAAACTTTGCTTCAACGGTTTCTCCTTGGGTCGTTACGAACGAAGCTTTAGCGCCTTACCGTACGACTTGGTTACGCGATGAAAACGATCCGCAGCCTATGCCATATCTCGAATCAGAGAAAAATCGTGAAGTTGGCTCTTACGACATCATTATGGATGTGGCGATTGAAACGGCTAAAATGCGAGCAGAAAGCGCAGCTCCAAGCGTGGTGTCACAATCAAGCTTTAAACACTCATACTGGACTGTGGCGCAAATGGTTGCGCATCACACGGTAAACGGCTGTAACTTCCAAGCCGGTGACATGATTGGCTCGGGTACACAATCGGGTCCTTTACACGAAGAAGCCGGTTCGCTATTAGAACTTACTCGCGGCGGCAAAGAGTCAATCACGCTAAACAACGGCGAATCTCGCACATTTTTAGAAGATGGCGATAAAGTGATCATGCGTGGTTGGTGTGAAAAAGCCGGTTTCGTCCGTATCGGTTTCGGAAGCGTTGAATCGACAGTTTTACCTGCTAAATAACATTGATTTTTTATTCAAGCAAAACAACGGGGTGTTCTAAAAACGCCCCGTTTTTCGTTTTTTTGCTGGCGTTTTGGGCAAAACTTGATAAATTATGCCGATCTTTGAACTAATATTGACTAGATGACAGCACGTATCACGCACATTTTTTCGCGTATATTCCAACCAAAACAAATACTCATACGTCGTTCGGGCCACGTTTCAACTTGGCACGTGAGCCGCGCTATGCAGTGGTTTATGCTGTTTCTATTCTTGGCTACAACCGTTTGGACGACCATATCGACTCGAGGTTTTTTTGATAAAACCGCAGTAATCGAATCAATTACCGCTGAAGGTCACTCGAATACGTCTAAATGGCTTGAAGAGAAACAAAAGCTCGAGGCAACCATCGCTGAACAACAAGCTCAGCTAACCAACCTGCAGCAAAAACAAACATTATTACAAGAAGTCGTCGATTCTCTGCCAAGTAGTCTTACCCAGACTTCAACTGAGTCAGTCGCAACGTTAGACACGAGTCCCGAGTTAACAACAGAGCATGCTGCAGAAGAAGCGGCTTTGACACAAGAAGAATTACTTAATTTGCCCGATGTGCATCCTGCAGAGGCACAAGAACCTGTTCAATTGTCTGTTCCAGATGCACCTCAAGAAGAAAAACAACTAGATGAATCGCTTAGCCTTCCACCCTTTGCGATGCAAGTTGATACGCTCGATGAACAACTGCAACAATTCCGTGACAGACTCGCAATGCAAATCGAATCGAGACAAGAAAACATTAAAACGAGCTTATCTGAAGCTGGCGTGTTGAGTGCTACGCAAAGCACTGAAGCACAAGGTGGTCCGCTTCATCAAGTTGAAGACGACACACTGCCCGTCGATTACCTTCAATTGGCAGACGAATTAGTTAAATTAAATGAACTGGAGCAAGTCGTTGCAAAGCTCCCAAGTTCCCTCCCTGCTGAAAATTATTACATTTCGAGCAATTACGGCCTTAGAAAAGATCCAATGACCGGACAACGTGCTTTTCACAAAGGCGTAGACTTAGCTGGTTGGCACAAAACTCGTATTTTTGCACCAGCGGATGGCACTGTAGTTCGAGCAGGACGCAATGGCGGTTATGGTAACTTTATCGAGCTGCAACATGCTAACGGTGTCAAGACTCGTTTTGGTCACTTACATACGATAAAAGTGGAAAAAGGCCAACAAGTCACAAAGCAAGATGTCATCGCTTTGATGGGAAGTACTGGACGTAGCACTAGTACGCATTTACATTATGAAGTATTGCATAATGATAAACATATCAATCCCATTAAACTGACGAAGGCGTTAAGCAGTGTTCAATAAAAAGAAAGAGTCCAACACGTTTTCCTATCTAGCCCAAGGCTTCGAGTTAAAAGGCGAAGTTCAATGTGACGGCGAACTTCAGCTAGATGGCTCAATAATAGGACAAATACACGTTACCCAGCTTGTTGTTGGAGAGTTCGGCCGTGTTAAAGGCAATATTCACGCCCAAAGCGTTATCGTGCAAGGCTCTGTAGAAGGGACCATCAATGCGGACAAAGTAACAATCGAAAAGACCGCAAATGTCAAAGGTGATGTCATTCATGATACGCTGAGTATGGAAGCCGGCGCGATTGTAGAGGGCAACCTTACCCATAAACATCAAGCAGCCAGCGTTACTTCTATCGCCGTTCCCTCGCAAAAGAGTGCCGACGCTCAACAGTAATCCACCGACACCCATTGCAAAGGGCAACGAAGTACCAAGTTGACATGAAAAAAGCGCTTAATGCGCTTTTTTTGCTGTAATGTAGATTGTTACATCTGCATGAAAAACCAAATTGCCACCATTATCAAAGATTTCGACTGGAACAATTAAGTCTTGCTTGTCTTGCCACACTGCAGGAACGTGTATTTCAGCGATGGCACTGAGGTCACTTGTCGCTTTTTGTAGGTATTGCACATTCATCCCTCTTGGGATCCAACGGTGGGTTTTATTTGGTATCGTCGCATCCACCATCACACCCGCACACAGTTCAGCGAGATTACATTGTGCAATGGCGTGGACCGTCCCGATGTGATTTAGCACCGCACGACGTTTTGGCATAATCGCTTTACATGAACCAGGCTTTAACTCTTTGATGTAAGGTTTAATGGTGGAGAAATAAGGGGCTTTCAGGCACACAGCTTTCGAGAAAAGCCAGTTACCAAAGGGCAACATCATCATTCTTTTGTACGTTTTTAACAGTGCTGAGTCTCATGCTACTTCTCCAAAAATTTGCTCAAACAGCATACACATCTGACCAGTTCAAGTAAACCTCTATGAATACGAATGAACAATGACCATACGGTACTTAAGTCCTGTTCATTTGCGTTCAAAAAGCTAGAATAGTCACTCTAATTTGGAGTGCTTATGACAACTATCGCCCGTCCCGCTTTTCACATTTGGCTAATTCTGATTTTTCTCGTTATTTTTTGCCCGTTGGCAATAGACTTATATTTGCCTGCGTTTGTCGCTATGTCGGATGACTTAGCGGTGAGTGAAGCCAAAATCCAACAAACCGTCTCAATTTTTATGTTAAGTGTCGGACTAGGTCAGCTTATTGCAGGTCCTTTGGCCGACAGACTAGGTCGTAAACCGATTGCGCTAATAGGTATTACACTTTACGGCTTAGGTGGGTTGCTGGCGACCTACGCAAATGATTGGCCAATCATGATGGCTGCACGTGTAATCCAAGGCTTTGGTGCATGTGCAACGTTCGTCGCTTGTTTTTCGATTGTCCGAGATAGTTTTGACGGGAAAAAAAGTGGTGCAATCATCACCTATTTGAATGGCATTGTGTGCTTTATTCCTGCTCTTGCACCTATATTTGGTGCTTATCTTACCCAGCAATTCGGATGGCGAGCCAACTTTTTATTTTTGTCTTTGTTTGCCGCGCTAGGCTTAATCCTTGTCAGTATTCTCTTCAAAGAAACTAAACCAAGCGATACCGTTTATGAAGGCCATATTTTAGATTTTCGTCGTTTTATGCCTTTTGTGCGCCACAAACAGTTCATGTTTAATGCAGCGATTACAATGATTGGTATGTCAGGCATTTTGGTTTTTGTCACCACCGTACCCGGATGGATCATGATACATCTCGGTAAAGACATGAATGAGTTTACATTCTGGTTTACGGTAAATGCCGTCATCAGCATTGTGGCAAGCTTCATCGCGCCAAAGTGGATAAAAAACCACAGTCGTCATGCTCTCATCACCGGTCTTACGCTGTTTGTGATTTCGGCTGTTGGTCTTTTACTCGCAAAAGACATTGCGTCCCCAATAGCAATCATGCTCCCTATCTTCGTTGCATCAGTTGGTTTTTCATTAAGCCTAGGGGCCGCAGCCGGCAACGCCCTATCACCCTTTGCTAAACAAGCTGGTACTGCTTCGGCGTTAATTGGTGTCATGCAAATGAGTGGTGCTGGATTTTTAGCGTTTTTAAGTCAACCACTAGGTTTGGCAGCCCCAGAGCGAATTGCACTTCATCTACTAGCCTTGTTACCATTTTGCCTTGCTTTATTATCTAACAAAAGACAACAATACCACCCAATCTAATCAGATCCGACCTCTTGCATAATTGAACCCAAATAAGGTTCAATTATGCAATGAAATCTCAATACCATTACCGTTCCCCAATTAAAACCAGCGAAACGTATAGACTTCCAGTAATATAAAATCTTTATACCAATAGAATAAATCGCTCTCAAACATACCGGATTTTTCAACAAAATCTATTTACATTGTTTCAAAATTCGGTCATCTTAACTTGCGTTAACTGGTTATTTACACCTAACCAACATCACGCAACAGGTTGTTAAGAGATAATAAGAATGAAATTGAACAAATACACATCAGCATTACTTCTTGCGGGCGTTTGTTTTGCAGGTCAGGCAGTGGCAGACAACGATCGTTACATTATTCAGGTAGATAACAATTCCAAGGGCATCATTAAAGCACTTGCTAAGCAAGCGGGTGCAGAGTTACACGTTGATGGTGACGGTTTCTTTGCAGCGACTTTTTCCGGTAAAGATTTAGAACACGTAAAAGGTCTAATGAACAACCCTCATGTAAAAGCAATTGAAGTAGATTACAAACGTACGGCAATGGGTCTTTATAACGACGACCTTGGTGATCCAATGACTAAACAGATCACGCCGTACGCAGTGTATCAATCACAGGCGAACCAAGTAACGTTCAACCCGAATGCAGGTATGAAAGTGTGTATCATTGATTCAGGCCTAGATGCTTCTAACCCTGATTTCATCTGGGGCAATATTACAGGTGACAATGATTCAGGCACAGGCAACTGGAATGAAAATGGCGGCCCACACGGTACACACGTAGCAGGTACAATTGGTGCTGCGGACAATAACTTTGGTGTGATTGGTATGGCACCAGGTGTGAATATGCACATTATCAAAGTGTTCAACGCGGAAGGTTGGGGCTATTCATCAGATCTGGCTCATGCAGCAAATCTATGTTCTGCAGCGGGTGCAAACATCATTAGCATGAGCCTAGGTGGCGGCGGTTCAAATACGACTGAGTCAAACGCCTTTGCAAGCTTTACCGTCGCGGGTGGCCTTGTTGTTGCAGCGGCAGGTAACGATGGAAACGACGTACGCTCATACCCTGCAGGTTACCCATCTGTAATGATGATCGGTGCAAACGACAATAACGACCAAATTGCAGATTTCTCTCAATACCCTAGCTGTTTGTCTGGCCGTGGTAAGCAAGCAAAAGAAGATGAAACGATCTGTGTTGAAGTAACAGCGGGCGGTGTAGATACTTTGTCAACGTATCCTGCAGGCATGGCTACAACCGCAAGTATGACGGTTGATGGTGCAGCATTTGCTTCTTCATCAATGGAAAATGCGGGTAATGCATCAGGTTCTCTATACTTTATGGGAACAGCGGAAGCGACGGACAATGCAGCGAATGGCAAAGTGTGTTTGATTGACCGCGGCACTATTTCATTCCACGACAAAGTAGCAAACTGTGAAGCGTCAGGCGGCATTGGCGCAATTATCGTTAATAATGAAGCGGGCATGCTTTACGGTACGCTTGGCGACACGAATACAACGACAATCCCTGCAGTTGGCGCTGCGTTTGAGGATAGAACGGCTCTTATGTCGGCATCAAGTGCAACGATTAATATTGGTACTGCCGACTATGGTTTCATGAGCGGTACCTCTATGGCGACACCGGCCGTATCTGGTATGGCTGCACTTGTTTGGTCTAACTTCCCAGAGTGTACAGGCACTGAAATTCGTAATGCACTTAAGGCAACAGCGCGTGATTCAGGTGCGGCTGGTAAAGACGTTCATTTCGGATACGGTATTGTGCAAGCTGCCGATGCAGTAACTTATTTAACGGCAAACGGTTGTGCTGGCGGCGACAATGGCGGTGACAACGGTGGCGGTGATTCGTCAATCACGTTGTCCGCAAGCGGTTATAAGAGTCGCGGAAACAAATATGTCGATTTGAACTGGCAAAATGCGGGCACATCAAGTGTAGATATTTATCGTGACGGTAACAAAATTGTCACAACAGCCAACGATAATAGCTACACAGATACCATCAGCGGTAAAGGCGGCGGTAGCTTCGCTTACCAAGTTTGTGAACAAGGCTCAACCACAGCGTGTTCAACTACTCAAACTGTGGTGTTCTAACTCCCAACCAGTTATATTGCGGACCTAAGTGGTCCGCTTTTTATTTTTTACACTCGTATTGCATTTCAAATTTATATCTATCTCGTTAGACTAGAGCCTTCCAAAATAATAAAAAACACCCTGTCATGATCTTAAATCCTGAATTCGTTCTGTCTTTTTTGTTGGCAAGCTTCGTCATTGCAGTCGCGCCAGGCCCTTCTAATGCATTTTTAATGGCACAAACGTTTACGCATGGAAGACGTGCCGGAATGCAAAGTGCGCTTGGATTCGCTTTAGGCGGAGTCGTACACACTATTTTTGCTGTAGTGGGACTTTCAGCAATTTTGAAAGCGTCCCCGACGGCTTACGCTACCGTGCAATATTTAGGTGCTGCGTACTTGTGCTACTTGGGGGTGACGACACTCTGGGAAACCTTTAAGCCACAAATTGACAGTGAGAACAAACCTCATGTTTCAACAAAACAGGCGAAAAATGTCACATTTCAAGCCATGATGACGGAAGTCCTTAACCCAAAAGTTGCCTTGTTCTTTATTGCGTTTATACCGCAGTTTGTTGATACTTCACTTGAAACCTCGACAACAATGCAATTAGCGCTGTTTGGTTTGATGTACCCGATCTTCGCCTTTCCTATAGACTGTATGTACGTATATGGTGGCGATAAAATTGCGAACTATTTTCGCACTCATCCAGCCGCACCAAGATGGATAGACCGTATTTCGGGGATCATTTTTATAGCTTTGGCAATTAATTTATTGTGGTGATGGACATGGATACAAAAATTCAGCCGCTTCCGGCGACAAAACACATAGCATTGGTTGCTCATGATGGCAAAAAAGCGGCACTTCGCGCATGGTGTAACCAGCACCGTGCGGTATTAAGCCAACATGTGTTATACGCGACAGGCACCACAGGCCATATCATTGAACGGGACACCGCTCTGCCTGTCACTAAATTGTTAAGTGGTCCTATGGGCGGCGATCAGCAACTTGGCGCCAAAATCGCGGAACATGATATTCACATGCTGATCTTCTTCTGGGACCCTCTCGCTTCTCAGCCCCACGACCCTGACGTTAAAGCGCTTTTACGCTTGGCTGCAGTTTGGAACATTCCTGTCGCCTGTAATGAAGCGACAGCGGACATGCTGTTATCCAGTGACTTAATGCAATGTGAAATTGACCGTCATCTACCCGATTACGATAAATACTTAGCAACGCGGATGGACAAATAGTTGGATGCCATCGTAACAAACATGACGATGGCATCGCGCTGTTTAGTCAGGCATTTTTAAATAGAATGGTTTACATAACGCTTCAAAGTCGGCGCTATACGCGCCTCCTTCTTGTTTTATGTCCAATTCCTCTTGCATCATCACTCCAGAAATCCAAGCAAACTCGAGCAAACTTCTTGAGGGCATTTTGGTTGGCGTTGTTTTAACTAGGCAATGGCGACGAAGCGATAAACCGGCCTCAGCAGCAACACTGATAAAAATCTGCGCTTCATTGCAAGGCAAAACCACCGCGAATCGCGATAAACTATGGCTGTGTGCGACAAATGCCTCTACTAATTCTGAAAAACTCAGAGTATCAGTATGGCGCGCCGTATTACGCGATAACGTTGGACTTTTGAGAGAATCATTAAAATAAGGAGGATTACTTATCACTAAGTCAAACGGCTCGGCAACCATCACATTTTGCACCGCACCGGGAATTAAATGAAGGTCACTCCACGGACAACGTTGAAAATTCGCTTCAGCATCGATTAGGGCATTTTCATCAATTTCCACCGCATTAATAATGGCCTTGGGTTGACGTTGCTTACACATCAGTGCCAGTAATCCCGTACCTGTACCGATATCCAAAATCCGTTTGACGTTGTTAAGATCGACCCATGCTCCGAGTAAAACCCCATCTGTAGAGACTTTCATCGCAGCATGCGCTTGTTGAATGCTAAATTGTTTGAATTGAAAGGTAGACATTAAACGCCTTTTACTCCTCTAGTATCCCGCGTATAATTACACCTATTGTCCTTTATTTTTGATGCAATATGCAATTTAGTGATTTCGACTTAGACGCCAAACTTCTGGCAGCGATTAATAAAATGGGGTTTAAGAATGCCACCAGCATTCAGCAATTAGCTATCCCTGAAGCCTTGATTGGTCGCGATATTTTAGCATCAGCACCGACAGGTACTGGTAAAACAGCGGCTTTTTTAATCCCTGCCATTCAATACTTACTGGATTTTCCTCGTAAAGATCCAGGGTTTGCGCGTGTCCTAATCATGACACCTACGCGTGAATTGGCTTATCAAATTTTTGAACAGTGCCAACTTCTTGCTGCTAATACACACCTAAAAATCGGAGTTGTAACCGGTGGTATCAACTACGGCAGCCACAAAGAAATCTTTGAAAAGAACAACGATATTCTAATTGCGACGCCTGGTCGTTTGATGGAATACCTAGAAACAGAAAACTTCCACGCTGAGAATGTGGAATTACTGGTTCTTGATGAAGCAGACCGCATGCTCGACATGGGCTTTCGTAAAGAAATGCTACGCATTTGTGATGAAGCGAAAAACCGTCGTCAATGCTTCTTGTTCTCTGCAACACTTGAAGGGGATAGCGTTGAGTTATTTGCTGAACGCATCTTAAATGATCCAGCGCTCCTTGAAGCGGAACCATCGCGTAAAGAAAAAGCAAAAATTCATCAGTGGATCCACTTAGCTGATGATTACGAACATAAATTAGCAGTCTTGTCACACATGCTTAAACAAGAAGACGTGACTAAAGCGATTGTGTTTGTGAAAACACGTGAACGCTTAGAGAAGCTAGTTGGTGAACTTTCTTCTCGCGAAATCCGCGTCACGTGGCTTCGTGGTGAAATGCCGCAAGACAAACGTATGAAAGCCATGGAAGCATTCCATAGTGGCCGCACAAGTATACTCGTAGCTACCGATGTTGCAGCTCGAGGTATCGACGTGGCTGACATCAGCCATGTTATTAACTTTGACATGCCGCGCACAGCAGACGTATACGTTCACCGTATTGGTCGTACCGGTCGCGCTGGTAAAAAAGGCACTGCGATTTCACTGGTTGAAGCACATGATATGGCTGTGCTTGGTAAAGTAGAACGTTATACAGACCAGAAACTCAAACGTCGCAGTATTGAAGGTTTAGAAGCGAAACACAAAGAAGCCACGCTGCCGAAAAAGAAAAAAGATCCTGCAAAAATTAAAGCGAAGAAAAAAGCACGCAAAAAAGCAGCTAAGAAATAATAAAGAAGCCCCGTTAGGGGCTTTTTTATTACAACTTTTTATCGTGAAGATAAAAAATCCGCGTGGGTAATCTCGTTTAAATAAGGCTATAGTCCAGCGAATAATTGCCAGCTTGATTAAGGCGTTAGACGTGAAAATTTGCTTTATTATGTACCCTTGGGAAAGGGTTGAACCAGAAACTGACAGTACCATTCGACTTATTCATGAATCGGTTTCTCGCGGCCACACCGTCGCTATCACCACCATCAATAACCTGACCATTCGCGATAGTATTGCAATGGGTTTTTGTGATGTGTTTGTCAACACAGCCAAAATACCAGACAACATGGTCAGCTTTTACAACAAAGCGGAATTTAAACGCGTACAGCTGCCTCTTGCAGGTTTCGACGCAATATTTATGCGCGCAAACCCACCACTTGACCCACTGGCGATGAATTTCCTTGATTCCGTGCGTGCCGATACCTTTATTCTTAATGATATTGACGGCCTTCGTATTGCGAACAATAAAATCTATACCGCCTCTTTTGAAGGCACGGCGAAAGAATTTATTCCTGCGACACACGTGTCTAAAAACAAAGAATACTTAGAGCGCATTTTTGATGAATCACCAGGCGACAAAATGATTTTAAAGCCGCTTGATGGATTTGGTGGCCGAGGTGTAATCGTTGTTGAAAAGCGGGCGAAGCAAAGTTTCCGCTCGCTGCTTGAATTTTACATTGGCGGTGATGAGCATGGCCGAGGCAGTAACTACGTCATTTTACAAGAATACGTAGAAGGTGCAGATGAAGGCGATGTGCGTATTTTGATGCTTAATGGTGAACCCATAGGCGCAATGAAACGCATTCCAGCCAAAGACGAAGTCCGCGCCAACGTGCATGCAGGCGGAAAGGTGGTTAAACACAAGCTTACTGAACAAGAAAAAGCACTGTGTAAACACATCGGTCCGAAGTTAGTCCGTGATGGACTTTACTTCGTGGGAATCGACGTTATTGGTGGCAAACTGATTGAAGTCAATGTACTGAGTCCGGGGGGTATTTCTCGTATCAACCGTTTAAACAGAACGAAGCTTCAAGTTCAAGTAGTTGATTTTATTGAAAGCGTTGTACAGGCTAAAGAAGTTATTACACGCCGTAAAAACCAATTCAGACAAACGATAGAAGATGCCCATGCACATCACTGAACAGCAAATTGACGACGCACTAGCCTCACAAAGCCCGATTGAAGGCTTTGTGAGTGAGGGCGGATTCTACCTATCTATACGCGAATACGTCCCTTACGTCGCCACTGCAGTTCATGCGGGTCATCGTGTGCGAGAGGAGCTCACCCCCTACTACGCGATTAATGAAGAGTCTCGCTTTAAAGAAGAAGATCCCTACACCGACGCTTTTATTGAATCATTGCCGATTACGCTCATAGCCAAAGATTCTCGCTATGAATATGACTTAAACCGAGCGCCCGAAAATGCGATTTACGATATCGCGTGGGAACAACAAGTCTGGCTTTCACCACTTCCCGAAGACATGAAACAACGCTCTCTTGAAAAACATGCTTGCTATTATCGCGTTCTAGGAAAATTACTTTCCAAACTTGAGGCAATTTTCGATGCCGCTTTACTCTTTGATGTGCACAGTTACAACTGGCAAATCCGACACCATCACTACGCACCGGTAGTCAACCTTGGAACAGTGCAAGTAGATACGTTACGTTGGCGTCCGATTATTGATGGTTTTAAAAAAGCGATTACTGCGAAGCCTATTGCCAACATTAATGTTGATTGTGCAGAAAATACGGTGTTTCAGGGACTCGGCTACCAAGCTTCGTTCGTGCTCAGTAATTTTGAGAATACACTTGTGCTCCCTATCGAGCTGAAAAAAGTGTTTATGGATGAGCATACCGATGAGCTTTATCCATTAGTGTTTGAGAAACTTCAGCGCAACATGCACGTTTCCATCACGAAGACCGCACGCTTGTTCTCTCAACTATGCACAAAAAAGGTTAAACGCCCTCGGAAAGCACAGGTGCCCGGCCTAGATCCTAAACTCGTACAATTAGACAGTCAGCTTTATAAGTTGGCACGTAATCTTGATACGTTGCATTATGTGAACCCAACGAATATTGCCCAAGAAAAGAAACGCTTTTTTTCACGCCGAGATTACGAACCACAGTTTCAATATCGCCCTTTGAAGATAGATCCATACGAGTTCAAAGAACGTTTGTATCGTCTGCCCGTCAGTCATTTAACGGATCCGATTGTCAAAGATTTGTATCGCAAGGTCATAGACAACTACGCCACAAAAATTGAGCTAATTACGCAAATTGGACGAGACCAGTTTCTATATAATTCGCTTCGCTATTATGGTGAGCCAAGTACAACCGACATCGCCAATGCACACTTCATTTTGCATGCGTTAGAAACCGAGTCTCAGCCAGAAAAAAACATTGATGCCAAAGCTGCGTTAATCCATTTTCAGCGCGCGATAGAGCAAATGCAGATCCCGTGCAAAGTGAGCTTGTCTTCGAAAATAGTCTCCAAAGCGATGGTCGACAATGGCAAGAAATTGCTTCTAATCAATAACTCAGCGCAATTTTCGACGCTAGACATTGAAGCCTTGATAGAACATGAAATTGGGGTGCACTTGGTAACGACGCTGAACGCCGATCAACAAGCGTTGAAAGTTTTACATTTGGGCCTACCTGGTAACACCTACACCCAAGAAGGCTTGGCAATTTATCGCGAATTGATGTCAGGCAACATGAACTTAACCCGTCTAAAAGTGTTGGCGCGCGCGTTATTGCGGTGGACAAAATGCTCAAAGGTGAACGTTTTAATGACGTATTCCAGTATTTGGATAGCTCTACCTTTATTTCCACCAGCGAAGCGTTTGCACTAACCACTCGAGTATTCCGAGGGGGTGGCTTTACGAAAGACTTCCTCTATCTAAGAGGGTTTAGAGACATTGTTAAGCTTTCAAAAACACGCAAGCTCGACAACTTGTATCTTGGTAAAACGGGCAAAAGTTTACTCGACTCGCTCGATACCTTAGTTGAACAAGGTGTTTTCTCTAAGCCTAAGTATTTACCAACAAAGACTATCGATATTCAGACGAAAAACCCTGTATTGAGCTATTTGATTGATTCTATCAAATAACTTTATTTGCCCTTTTCATCTCAAAATGCCTAATTTTCTTTAGGCATTTTATACATTTTTTTACATTTCAACCTGCTTTGTCCCCAATAAAGTTTGTGCCAACTGAAGCTGCCTGTTAATTTACGCAATGCGCTTTTTGTGGTCGTTCAGTTACTTACAAATACTCAGAATAATATCTTTATTAAAAAAGAAGGAATCTCCATTGAAAACTAGGATTTCAATACTCTTTTCTGCCCTTTGTTTTACACAAAGTGCATTCAGCGAAACACCTAACGAACAGGTTTTAGACGTACTTAGTCAATCCGTTACATTGCGACAAGCTAGCATTGCTCCTGATGGAAAGCATCTTGCTTTTGGGGTCAATAGTGAAGGTGAATCATCAATTGCAGTGTTAGAGCTACCTTCATTTCGGCCTATAAACAACATGAAAATGGAACTCATCATTTCAAATGGGCGATTTTTTTTGGGCAAACAATACGCGCCTAATCTCTCAAGTGAGGGACAAGCTAACCAGCAGAGAACGACCAGTTGATACGGGTAATCTCTATGCTTTTGATTTCGATGGTCGCAATGGCAAAATGATTTTTGGTGGTCACGCTTCTCAACCGTCCGCCGCAAGTCACATTAAGAAAGCACCAACAATACTGGGACTTGCCAATTTTCTTGATCCCCTACCACAAGATGAAAACCAAATTCTACTGAGAGTGCTTCCAGCAACGCTAAATGCAAAGGGAAGCTCAGCAAAAATTGACGGTTCAGAACTCGCTAAAATTGCCAGAATTGACGTAAATAATGGTGTAATTCGTAGTTACGGTTACCAAGCTCCTATTGCTCATGCACAGTATGTCCTCAACGAGGATAAAAAACCGATTCTCGTTTCAGGAATGGCTGAAGATTTAAGTGTTCAAACATACCTGTTTAACAGTGATGAAAAGGAATGGAAGAAACTTGAGTTGCCGGGCAACTTTGAAGCATTTCAAGCAACAGAAAACGACAAGTTTGTCGTTGGATTAGCTGGAATTGGAGAAGAAAAAAGAGGTATCTACAAGCTAAATTTAAAAACATTACAGTTGGAAAAAGTGTTTTCGGATGAAAAATATGATGTCATAAAGTTGTATTCGAGCATCGATAAAAAGACCGTAATAGGTGCGCAAATTGCGTCACCTCTACCGACTTACATTTTGTTAGATAAAACTCACCCCGATGCACAAATACTCAAATCTGCCATCAATACGTTCCCTAACGAACAAGTCTCATTGTTCAATAAAACCAAAGATGGTAGTCAGGCGCTAATTTGGGCTGGTTCAGACAAATCGGATGGTTCTCTTTATTTGTTTGATATTAAAAATCAAAAAATCCGCTATTTGTATAGTTTCCGAGAAGCTGAAAAACAACTT
Source organism: Pseudoalteromonas xiamenensis (assembly GCF_017638925.1). NCBI lineage: Bacteria > Pseudomonadati > Pseudomonadota > Gammaproteobacteria > Alteromonadales > Pseudoalteromonadaceae > Pseudoalteromonas > Pseudoalteromonas xiamenensis. The sequence continues at coordinate 2,796,152 of NZ_CP072133.1, read as the reverse complement.
CCGTTAACCGATACAACGCCGATTTCGTTTACTACCTCTGACGGGATTAATCTTGAGGGGTTCTACACTCAAGCGCTAGAAACTAAAAAAGGTAAAACGAATAAATTAGTCGTCCTTGTTCACGGTGGTCCGTTTGGCGCTCGTGACACGTTCTTATTTGATCCGGAAGTACACTTACTTGCGCAACATGGTTACAACGTGTTACGCGTAAATTTCCGCGGTTCAGGTGGTCGAGGTGAGGCGTTTGAAGCGCTGGGTTATCAAAAGTGGGGAACGGACATTCAGCGCGACATTTATGAAGGGGTGCAATGGGCAATTAAGGAAAAAGGCATTGCTGCAAAAAAAGTATGTATCATGGGCACCAGCTTCGGTGGTTATTCCGCCGTGATGAATCCAATTCGCTACCCAGATACTTATCAATGTGCGATTGCAAATGCCGGTGTCTATGACCTATCGATGCTATATGAGGAAGGTGATGTTCCTAGAATATACTCAGGCAAATCCTTTTTGCATACAACGTTAGGCACAGACCAAGCAATGTTAGCTGAAAATTCGCCAAGCAAATTAGTCGATAAATTGTCAGTGCCACTGCTACTTGCACATGGTCGTAGAGACAGTCGCGCACCATTAGAACATTTCGAAGTGCTAACCGATGCGCTTAATAAGGAGAAAAAACCTTATACTGTGTTCTTAGGTGAAAAAGAAGGTCATGGATTTTATAGTGAAACGGTTCGTAAAGATTACTTTAAAACTGTACTCGCGTTTTTAAATCAACACCTAGACGACTAACCACGCTTAGTGCCTTTTCAGCGCGAAAAGGCACGTCTTTTGGAGAACTCGATGCGCGTCATGCTTTCATTTTTAATGTTGTGCTTAACGAGTTGTGGTGGAGGCACAAGCCAATCGGCGTTACAACCTGCTCTGCCAGTAAAAACACCTATATTTAGCGAACCTAACGGTGACTTTCCACTTCAAAATAACCAAGGTAAGCCGCCGTACTCTATCGTCTTTTTTGGTAATAGTCACAGTACCAACATTCCGACTTATCTCTCTTTACTTTTTAAGGCAAATAATTCACTACCTGATGTCACTATCCAACGAGCACCTAGCATCGCATTTTTGTCAGAACGACTGTATGAGCAAGAATCAATTGATTTACTCTATTCAAGACGATGGACGCACGCCATATTTCAAGCTCAAAAATATTCTCAAAGTGGCTCAACGACCTATCCGACCACGGCGGCCGAACTTTGGATTAAGCGCGCGAGAAGCCTTCAAGCTACACCCGTACTTTATCCAGAACATCCACAACAAGGAAACACAGATGAGGGACAACAACTGCAATCTCTTCATATTGGCATTGCTTCACGCTCTCCTGCTTGCATCGCACCTGTTGGGTTAGTATGGGATGAATTTCAAATTCAGTATCCCAATATTGTATTACATGAAACGGATGGTAATCACGCGAACATTGCAGGACACATATTAACCTCATTGGTTTTTTATCACGTGATCACGGGACTTGATACGAAGGGTCTACCTGCAATAACCGAATTACCTATTGATAACGGTGTATTTGTAAAAATGAAAAATGTGGTGGACTTTATTGTTGCTCACCAACCACTTTGCTACTCGTAATTGGAGCGAAACACATTCAATATATGGATGACTCTGACTGGCGTTTACTCAACAATCACACCAGCTATTGCTGAGTGAACGCGATAAGAGGATATATCGGCATTATTACCTCATTTTTGCACTCGCTCAGCTCGCCTCTACCTGTTTGCTTTTACTCACGCGCAAACGAGTGAGAATGCCAAAAGCAATTAGCATTAACACAGCAAACACCATCCAGTTCATCGCCTGCCAACCCAGAGAACTTTCGAGCCAACCTGCAAAAAGCGAAGAAAACGTGACCATTGAATACACACAAAATTCATTTGTTGCCTGTGCTTTCGCGCGCTCAGCAGGGAGATAGGTTTCACTCACCATTTGCGTTGCACTAATAAACATGAAGTTCCAACCAACCCCCAAAAGCATCAGCGCAAACAAGAAATGGAGATGTGTCACACCAAATAAATTAACGATGCAACACGCAATAATCAGTAGAATGCCACCGTACATAACAGGCAACTGTCCAATGCGCTGAATGAGCTTACCCGTAAAAAACGACGGAACGAACATCCCTAGGACATGCCACTCAATCACCAGAGCCGACTCTGCCAAATCAAAACCGTGGCGATGCATAGCAAGCGGTGTTGCCGTCATCAATAAGTTCATCGTGGAGTAGCTGACCATTGCCACCAGCACCGCAATGATGAATTTTGGTTGAGTCACTATTACCCGCCACGCTCTCGTTGGTGCTTGTTTCTCTTTGTGTTTTACTTCATTAAACGTGACAAATTGCAATAGAGTTAACGCCACTATGTACAATCCACTTAAGGCAATAAACACATTGGCGTAGTTAACGTGCGGATAATGATGATTAACCCAAACCGCCATATTTGGTCCAAGGATAGCAGCGATGACACCACTGGCCATCACGGCCGACAACGCTGTAGATGCATTATCACTAGCCTCTATCGCAGCAAACCGATAGAGCGTCGCAAAACCAATACCAATCCCGATTAGCCACGTCGCAGCACTAAATAGCCAAAACTCATCTATTTGCAGTGAATAGAACCCAAGTATGGTCCCGCAAAGGCCCATACTATTACCAATGCTAAAGCCAACCTTACGCCCTACTCTCGCCATAATCCACGATGCAGGAATCGTCGCCAGCAGCAAACCGAACATTTGCATTGCGACTGGGAATGTCGTAAACGACTCAGATGGACTTAGCCTTTGCCCAACCAACGCGGAGATCGTGACAAGTAGAATATTTCCGGTGGTAATAAGTCCTTGGCAACATGCCAAAAGAAACACATTTTTATTCATCGTATCGCCTAGAAAAAAGAAAAGCGCTATCGCGCTTTCCACTTCATTGTATCTCTACAGGCACAAAGTATTATGCTTGCTCATGCCTCAAAAAGACCGGCTCGTTGGCCTTTTTCGTTTCAGCTTCACTGAAATAATAACCCGCTACATTAAACTGTTTTAATTGCTCTGGCTGGGTGATTTGTTTCTCCATGATGTACCTTGCCATCATACCGCGCGCTTTTTTCGCATAGAAACTGATCACCTTAAATTGGCCATTTTTCTCATCTTTAAAAATTGGCGTGATCACCGTTGCCTTTAACGCCTTCTTATCCACCGCTTTGAAATACTCGTTTGACGCAAGGTTTACGAGAACCGATGATTTCGATTCCGCCAACGTCTCATTCAATTTATCAGCAATCACACTCCCCCAAAAAGCATACAACGATTTTCCTTTTGGGTTGCTAAGCGAAGTCCCCATTTCTAATCGATATGGCTGCATTAAATCCATTGGCTTCAACGCGCCATAAAGGCCTGAAAGAATCCGTAAGTGATTTTGCGCATAATCCATCGTTTCTATTGATGCACTGTAAGCGTCAAATCCGGTATAGGTGTCTCCATTAAACGCATAAATCGCTTGTTTTGCATTGTCTGTCGTAAAGGGTAAGGACCAAGAAGCAAAGCGAGCAACGTTAAGCGCAGAGAGTTTATCACTGAGTTTCATCAACTTTGCCAAATCTTGGACACTCAAATCGCGACAAACTGAAATAAGCTCTTCGCTGTATGACAGTAATTCTGGTTGAGAATACGCCGAAATTGGCGCTGTCGTTTCGTAATCGAGGTTTTTAGCTGGTGAAATAACGGTGATCATGACTACCCTATTGACTTCAAAATTAATTAGTGTCAATTTCAACATTAAATGAAACGAAAATCACGTTTTGTTTCCCGCCTTATAATAACAATACCTTTCATGCGGATAATGTCTTTTTCATCAGAGTCATTAGATACAATTGAGCACAAACGAGTCACACGTCTTGCTAATTGTTCTGCATAGGACATTTGACCTATGTCAGCCCAGTCACGGTATTGCAACATAAGGCACATAAGCTCATCAAAACTTTGACGTCGAATAGGAATGAGGAACGCCATGACATCAGCATTAGACAGGCTAAAAGCACATTCATCCATCGTTGCCGATACCGGTGACATTGAGGCTATCCGCAAACTTCAACCTGAAGATGCGACCACTAACCCTTCTTTACTTTTAAAAGCAGCTGAAATGCCTGCCTATGCCGCGTATTTGGATAAAGCGTGGACTTATGCAAAAAGCGAAGAATCGGATGCAATTAAGCAGCTTGAACTGGCGTGTGATTATTTTGCCGTATTACTTGGTAAAGAAATCGCAGACATCGTTCCTGGATACATTTCGACAGAAGTTGATGCGCGTTTGAGTTTCAATACAGAGGCCACGATTGCAAAAGCCAAACAGCTTCTTGCCCTTTACAAGCTCGAAGGCGTGAGCAAAGACAAAATCCTGATAAAAATTGCGTCAACTTGGGAAGGCATTAAAGCAGCTGAAGCTCTTGAAAAAGAAGGTGTTAAATGTAATTTAACCTTGTTATTCAGCGAAGCCCAAGCACGCGCATGTGCTGACGCCAACGTCTTCTTAATTTCGCCATTTGTTGGTCGTATTCTTGATTGGCATGTAAAAAATGGTTTAGCTAAACCTACAGATCCGCTTCAAGATCCAGGTGTACAATCTGTTCGTAGCATTTATGAATTCTACAAACACCACGGTTATAAAACAGTGGTGATGGGTGCAAGCTTCCGCAATACAGGCGAAATCGTTGCATTAACAGGCTGCGATAAACTGACCATTAGCCCGCAACTATTAGAAGAACTGGCAGAGATGCCTGCTGACGACAGCTTCTTACTAGAAACTATCGAAGCAACGGAAGCAAAACCAGCTCCATTAACAGAAGCTGAGTTCCGCTGGTTACATAACCAAGATGCAATGGCGACAGAAAAACTTGCAGAAGGGATCCGTGCTTTTGCTGAAGCGCAGGAAACACTTGAAGCACGTTTCAAAGCACTTTAATTGACAGAATTACTATCCTTCAAAACGCCACTTATGTGGCGTTTTTTTGTGCCCGATTTTAAATATTTTTCCCTTTAATACGTGAAATAACTTCAATCCATACCACTGTTTTTCTTTATATTTTGGTTCATATTCTCCTTTTCAAACATTCAGCTAAAAGTGCCAACCCCTCGATATTCAAGGCTTCTACGCTCATGCTTCCGTTTAAAAAGTTTTGTTGATTTTCATCAAAGCATCACGTTGTTTTAACGTAATTGAAATATTTGTGTTTTATTTTTGAGCGGTCTGTGATATACCAACCTTACCCAAATGCGTGTGGAAAAAGCGTAACGGGTTGCGTGGGTGTGCGCAATGAGGTCAATCATCAATAGGAGAAATTCATGGATAGCCTAGACGATTTATTTGAGTTACTCGAGGGTTCGGGAACGGCTAAACGTACCTCTCAAAAAAATAAAAAAAGAAGATGGCGTGAGATTGAAGCACTGAAGGATAGACAAAGACTTCGAAAGGAACTGGAAGATCTCGATATTTTTGCAGACAATATCGACCTTGAAAGTATAGATTTTTAGTAAAAGAGGTCTCACTGAACACAGTGGACTCTTTTGCTTTAATCGACTTTGTACCTGAATAACACCGTAAACAGCTAATGTTTTACGTGTTATTCGGTATCTCAGCCTTTTATTTTTTGCCTGCATAAGCAAGTAAGGTTTAATCCTTTCCTTGTTGCTAGGGATACTTTCGCGTTTGCCGCGGTGCCGAAATAAACAGGAGATGGAATGTCTACGCAGAGCCGCAACTTTGCCTATGCGTTACGTTGTCTTAGTAATGATGTTTTTTGAACATCAACGCGATAATATTGTCAGTAAGCCTTATCAAGGATCATAGGAATGTCGACCATCCCGTTTCTATTCCGTATGCCATCAATTCGCTTAAATCCAAAGCGTAAGTACACATTCTCAGCGTTCAATGCGGAATTAACCGTAAAGCGACCACAATTTCCATTTCTCAACGCCGCCTCTTTAACTTTATCCCACAGTTTACGCGACAAACCTTTACCTTGATTTTCATCGTCCACAAACAAATGGAACAGATGTGAATAATCTCGCATACCCGCAACGCCAACTACTTTCTCAGCACAATCAAGTGCAACGACATACAAATATCCTTCGGATAGATATTGCTCGATACGCTCGGTCGACATGGATCCAAGCAACATATCACGAACTGCAGGATCGCATGTTGGACAGACATATTTGTCTGTCATTGCAACAACCAAATCACTGATAGCCTTTGCATCCTCTATATCGGCATGTCGAATATTGATGTTCATTCGGTCTCACTTATCTTGCTATAGCTCGATTACATCTTATTTTGAATTTAAATCAATGGTGGATTTTCAAACCCTCGCTGAGTATTTTGTCGTTGATGCACTACAACACAATGCTCTTGCTCAAGTTATCATTAAAGGTGCGTTTGTTTAATAGGATCAAAATCACCGTAAATAAACCAAAGATTGCGAGCGCGGAACCAAATTCCCCAATAACATAATCCGTTTTTCCTGTATTTAATGTCATCGGGTTAAAAACATGCTGAATATATAGATTATGGCTACTGTGAAGCAACAAACCAGTCCACAAACTCCCCGACTTGACTCTAAACCAGGTATAGATGAAATTTACACCTAAGGTCATGAGCGAAAAACATATTAATTGATAGACCAAGTCTACATCGGTGCCGTAAAGCCCTAATACAATAATCGGGTAGTGCCATAGTGACCAAAGAATGCCTACCATTAGTGATGTTTGAAAGGGACTGCAATATTGCAGCAAGGTAGGTGTTAAATACCCTCGCCAACCGATTTCTTCACCTATTGCCGAATGTGCAGCATAAAGTGTCCCTTGCAGGAGAAATCCAAGCATCGCCATTGTGGGAAAACTCGTAATATAGGCGGATTCGAAGCCTCCATAAGAACCAAATGGACTCAGCCAAACAACCCCGTAAATCAGTAAGCAGTATAAAATGGGTGTAAAGTAGCTCATAAGGAGATAACGCACGTTACCAAGCGACCAACCAAATCCACTTATCTTTTTACGAAATAGAAATGCTGTGATGATACCCGCGATCCCCGGCCCCCAAGCAAACCCGAGTAGCCACGCTGAATCTTCCGATGTGACCCACAAATAAGTAAATATTGAACTTATCAAAAAAGTGAATAAAACAAAAACGCACATTTCTAACGTCAATTGCTTCAAAATGTTTACCCACATGAAGATATACCAGATGGAGTATACGCCGTAATTAGCGACTTTCTAATAGGCAATGGTACTCGACAGCTATTTGCATCAATCCAAGAGAAAAGACTAAGAAACAATAGATTAAAGGGAGTGGTGGAAATAGAGCGCGAAGCCAAGCGCCTCGCACCCTATAGTGCTAGAGCTTTTGCTTCACATATTCCCCAGGTGCATCGTAAATACCTGGGTTATCCTCTGTTTTTGCGGGTCTCGCAGGGACTTCATCACCTTGATATTGATGCAACCATTTGCACCAATGAGGCCACCAAGAACCACTCTCATGTTGAGCTTTGTCCAACCAAGCTTGTGCTTCACCTGATACGTCAGGCCCAAACCAGTAGCCGTATTTCCCCTTGCTTGGCGGATTAATTACACCAGCAATGTGGCCAGACTCACCAAGAACAAACGTTGTCTGAGCACCTGTCGCCTGGATCCCTTTAAACGTGGCTTGCCAAAGAGCGATGTGATCGTCTCGTGTTGAAAGCATATATACGGGCTGCTTAACCTTGCTCAAATCGATTTTCGTGCCACGTATACTCACTCCCTTCGCTTCGACCAAGCGATTGTTGAGATACAATTCACGAAGCATAAAATTGTGGCATGTCGCAGTTAAATTTGTGCTGTCCCCATTCCAATAAAGCAAATCTAAATCCATAGGCGCTTTGCCTTTGAGGTAGTTGTTAACGTAGTAGTTCCAATACAAACTATTTTCACGCAACATACTAAATGACACACCAAGCAAATGCCCATGCATCACACCATTTTGCAGGTTATAGGTTTCAAGTGCCGAGATGGTCGGTTCGTTGATGAACACACCTATTTCACCCGGTTGTGAAAAGTCGAGTAAAGTCGTTAATAGCGTTGCACTTTTGATACGAGGCTTCATGCGCTTCGCAGCAAAATAGGCCATTGCAGTCGTGACTAGCGTTCCCGCGATGCAATATCCCACTGCATTAACTTCACTTTCCCCCGTTTGCTTCTCGATTGCCTCAATCGCCGAAATCACGCCATCCACGACGTAGTCTTCAAATCCGACTTCCGCCATGCTGGGATCTGGGTTTTTCCAAGACACCATGAACACTGTGTGGCCTTGATCAACGGCGTGTTTTACGAATGAATTCTCCGCGCGTAAATCCAAGATGTAGTATTTATTAACGTAAGGTGGCACCACCAGCATCGGCGTTGCATGCACTTGCTCTGTGGTCGGGTAATATTGGATAAGCTCGAAGAGATGATTTTGAAACACCACGCGTCCAGCTGTCGTTGCGATGTCTTTTCCAAGCTCAAAAGCATCGTCATTAGTCATGCTAATCCGTAGCATGTCCCCACCACGCGCCAAATCTTTTTTAAACAGTTCAAAGCCTTGAATAAGATTCTGACCATTTGATTTAACCGTTAAATCTATTAGCTCTGGGTTGGTACTAATGAAATTGGACGGTGCCACGGAGTTCACAGATTGTCTGGCAAAAAACTCTAAACGTTCTTTTAATTTTGAATCAAGCCCAGGTGTTTCACGGATAGATTCCAACAGAGATTGCCCAAACAATAAATAACTTTGTTTGATGTAGTTAAACCATGGATTTTCTTGCCAAGCCTCTGAACTGAAACGTTTATCTCCAACTTCAGGCGCAACAATATCACTTGCTTGCTCGCCAAGCATTTGGCCCCATGTGTTTTGCATAACTTTAAGCTGTTTTTGCCACCAGTCGAATTGTTTTTCATACATCACTTCGGGCTGTTTCGATACCTCATTTAGCCAAGTGGCAAAATCTTTGGCATTTTGTTCATTCAGGGCTTGTTGGAGTGGATTACCTTTTACCATTTGCTTCGAGAACAAGTTGTAAAACTCCTGCCCATACTGCCACCAATCTGCAACGATTTTGTCTAGTTCTGGGTTTTTAGTTTCCATGACTCACATCCTAATGGGACGAACCTTTGAAAAAGGTTAAGGGTAGAAATTGCAATATACGAAAGATGTCCAAATGGGACTCTTTGTTTTAAGAGATTAAACTTGTGCTGTTTTAAGCGTTTCTTTGCTTAATGCTTCAAGGTTGTCTTTGAACTCTTGACCAAGTTGCTGCAGTTTTTGACCGTCAGCAATCATTTTCTGGCTCAACGTATTCAAGGCATTTAATTGGCTCGCATTAAAATCAACAAACGTTTTCACATCTGAAATTTCAGCCGCTGTTTTAAGTTGTGCCAGCGTTGTTTCAGTGTACGATTGCGCGACGTCAAGCTGCAGTTGAGCTAGTTGCTCAATGTTTTTTGCCACAAGTTGGTTAAACTTGAACATTGGTGAAAAATACTTTTCGCTTTGCTCTTGAAATGTCTTCATTAAATCGTTGTACATGGTCTTCTTCCTTATCTAAACAAGTCTTAAATTCGAACTTATTCCCAAATACCACTGAGCACACTTCACTCGTTTGAGAATCCGTCTCTCTATCGTTATTGCATATACAGACCACCATTGAGCGCTAAAGTCTCGCCGGTGATATAACTCGCTTTATCTGATGCTAAATAAGCAACTGCCTGAGCCACTTCTAAAGGCGTTGCCAATCGCTGCATGGGGACTTGTGCTTTGATACTTTCAAGCACGTCTTCTCGCATCGCCGCAACCATTGGGGTCTCGGTGTAACCTGGAGCTACGACGTTTACCGTTACGTTTGCTCGAGCACCTTCATAAGCGAGCGCTTTACTAAAACCAATCATGCCCGCTTTTGCAGCGGAATAGTTTGCCTGACCAAATTGGCCTTTCTGACCATTCACGCTGGAGATATTGATAATTCGCCCGAATTTACGCGCACACATTTGCGCAAACAGCGGCTGAGTCATATTAAACAATGAATTCAGATTGGTATTGATCACTTCATTCCATTGTGATGCCGACATTTTCTTAAAAGTCGAATCACGAGTGATCCCCGCATTATTCACCAAAATATCGACATGACCATAGCTATCAATCACATCACTTAACGCATTTTCGCAAGCGATTTGATCGGTAACATCGATGAAAAGAGGTTTCACTTTGGTTGGATTAATCTGATGCTCATTAAGCCAAGCATCAAAATCGGCTGAGGTCCGTTTCGCACTCGCGACAGCAAGCACAAAACACTGTTCTTCGATAAGTTCTTTTACGATAGCGGTACCGATGCCACCAAAAGCACCTGTAACGATTGCGATCTTTAGGTTTTCCATAACTTACGTCCAAGCAAATAAGCAACTGAACAACCGCACATCTCAGTCGCGACACCCGTTAACTACCCTTACAACGGAGGTTAAAAACTGTCACTATTCTTTAGTGGGAATATGACAACTTCATCTCACAAACATGTAATTTTGAAGACATCTGCCCACCAAAAAAGGCTTCAATTCAGAGTGTAGAAGATTAGAGTAATAACTCAAATTTATATTCTTCACTCGTTGCTATTTTGACCGAATCCCAATTTGAAAAATTGATTTAGCGCAGGGTCTATTCAAGTCCCTTTTTCGAATCCAGCCAAACAATAAGAGTGAATGCGTTTGTTGGGTTACACTTTTTTACGATTCCAAACGCTCACTGACATATTTGTAACGCTTTTCGACAGTAAACCACGCGTAGCTTTCCTAAATTATACCCACTGGCTAATCCAGACTATTGGGGTTGCAAAAAACCAAGCTCAATTTTTCAGCAAACAGACATCTGTTACAGCCCAATTAGCGCCAGACCATTAATTTTCGACAAGGATACTCGACTATGTTTCGCCAAACCGTTCAGCTTTCTGCGATAGCAATTTTTGCCAGTCTCGCGCTTAGTGCGTGTGATTCCTCCTACGACGACATTAAAATTCCAACTTTTCCTCAATTAACTACAAAAGGTGTTTGGGAACGAGTTGGCTATGGAGAATTACTCGAAGTCACCGACAGCGCTCTAACCTACTACCAATTTAACCAGTTTGGTTGTACCAAACTGCTTGAAACGACCGAGCAAATCGCATTAGACCAACTCAGGCTCAAAATCACCCCTAACTCTTTGACGAAACTTGCTATTCAAGAGCAAGACCTGATAGAACCCTATTATCTGCAACGCATAAATACCCTGCCTACAAGTTGCACAACCTCGATATCCGTAGACAGCCCGGTCAGTCAAACGTATGTTTTTGACTATATTTGGAATCTCTTTAACGACTATTACGCTTACTTCGACACCCGTGAAGTCAATTGGCAAACTCAATACGACACTTATCGACCTCTCGTCAACGACAACATGACCGACGAAGCCCTATTCCAAGTGTTAAGTGAACTGGTTGCTCCACTACAAGATGCTCACGTCAACATTATCAATGAATCAAAGGCGCTGTATTTCAATCGCCCGAAAGACAATCCGTTTTCCCGTACGGTACGAGGGATGATGTTTGCGTCGCTACGAGACGGTGAAGTGCTTGACCCAAGTGAAATCGAATCAGAGCTGAATCAACTTTACGCTCAGATAAGCACATCCTACATGACGCCAAGCTCGGCCAAGCGCTTCCCATCAGATCCGCAAGACGAACCTACGGTTCTATGGGGCATTACACCCGACAATGTGGGCATCATTACTATAAACAACATGATGTCTTACGCATCCGACACAATGAGTGAAGAAGCGACGTTAGCCGCGGCAAACTCATTATTCGATACCATCATGGCCCAGCTCGCTCAAACCAAGGGAATTATTGTTGATGTAAGAAATAATCAAGGTGGGTATGACAGCGTATCGCTTGCTATTGCACAACGATTTAACCAAACGGATCATGCAGTGTTTTACAAGCAAGCCAAAACAAAAACGGGCACTGGTGACCTGTTGGAACGTAAGTTAAATGGTCGAAGTGATGCATACACAAATCCCGTGTATTTATTAACGAGCGAAGTAACCGTGAGTGCCGGTGAGATATTTGTTATAGCGATGCGCTCACTTCCTCAGGTAACGCAAGTAGGTAAAGAAACCTCAGGCGCGTTATCAGACCTAAAATTCTTTGATATACCCAATGATTGGTCTATTACCCTGTCAAACGAAGTCTATTGGACTTCGGATAATCAATACTTTGAAAAAACCGGCATTCCACCCGCTGTATCGATCCCTGCTTTTTCCGTCGATGATTTAAAAATGGGTCGCTTCCAGACCTATGATTATGCGCTAAAGGCCTTAGGTAGAACGTCAGATAAAACATTATCCGAAGCCGAATTTGAGCAAAAAATCTCGCAGCTTAGCAATCAAGCCAACATTAAAAATATGTCTATATCCGTCATAAAAGATAACGAAATCGTGTATGAAAAAGGCTTTGGTATGAATGCTCGAACAGGCGAAGCAACCTCACCCCAATCCGAATTCTATTTAGGGTCTGTCAGTAAAACGCTATTAGGCGCAACTATTGCTGCAGCACTTGAAAACCAACCAGAGTTTTTGGATTCCGCTTTACAACCCGTATTACCTTTTGTGATAGATGCGGCTCAATTTGCACAAGATAATCCGCTCACTTTGCGACAATTAATTACTCACACGTCTGGGATTTTAGATTCGGAACAAACCTATCTGTGCAGTTACTTTACCTATGAAAACAGTCAAAGTTTAGCGTCGCTCTTAGCGCCTGAAATGGGCTGTCCTGAAACGGTTTCGCAGGACGAACAACTGTTTTTCTCCCAGTATCTATCGGCACAAGGCGAGCTACATTCACATGAGAATTTCATTACTCAATACGGTTTAAAGAATAACCAAGCTTATGTTTATTCTAACATTGCCTCGGCACTCGCAGGACTTGTGCTTGAACAAAAAACCGGCCAATCACTATCACAACTTAGCACCCAATTGGTGTTTAATCCGCTTGGCATGACACATACTTATTGGGCGGTGAATGAGTCAGAGACATCAACACCGAGGTACGTATTCGATGACGATTCACAGTCGGTATACGTTCCAGAATATCGCAATATCACCTATGCCGATGGTATGGCTGTATCAAGCAGCCATGATTTAGCTCGTTACCTCATTGCGCTCGGTAATTCGGGGAAAATTAATGGAGGCTCAAGCACTCAACCCTACCGTTGTCACCGCTTTGTTAACTCCGCAAACAATACTCCCCACACCGGAAGGTGACATTGGTTATTTCTGGCAACTCGATGGCGATATTGTTAGTCATGATGGTTCTGACCCTGGCGTTGCGACAAATGTGCTGCTAAATCGTCGTGAAAAATTCGGCTATGTCTTATTGAGCAACGCCGATGCCGACAATGAACAAGTTGCAGCCGCTTTTCAAGCCATCAACGGACTTGTACGTCAGTTTGCGGAACAGCAATAAAGTAAGAGCCTCAATGTCAGGTGAGTTTGTACCTGACATCCGATTGCCTAAGGTTGAACTCCAAATTTGATGTAATGGGAAAAATATAAGTAGGAAAGGTAAAAACGCAGCCGAACAACGCGTCGCGTTTTTACTTAATACGACACATTTTACGACCGATATGTGGGTACTACACCTGCCACTGAATTGCTGTTTTCCCCATGCTTGCAAGTAATTCATTGGTTTGAGCAAAATGCTGGCAACCTAAAAAACCACGATGAGCAGACAATGGCGAAGGATGGGGTGCTTGCAACACATGATGACGATTTCTATCAATCACTTTACCTTTCTTTTGCGCGTGTGAACCCCACAACAAGAAAATAATACCGTCTCGATGGGCGTTGAGTTTTTCAATCACCACATCCGTAAAGCGCTCCCAACCAAGATGCTTGTGTGAGTGCGCTTGCCCTTGCTCTACCGTCAATACAGTATTGAGCAGTAACACGCCCTGCTCTGCCCAAGGTAGCAAATAGCCATGAGGTGGCACTTGGAATCCCTCAATGCTTGCAGCGAGTTCCTTGTACATGTTTACCAATGATGGCGGTGGCTTGATACCGGGCAAAACAGAAAAACATAAACCATGGGCTTGATCAGGACCGTGATAAGGGTCTTGACCCAATATCACTACTTTTACGTCTTCAAAGGGCGTAACCTTGAATGCTTCAAATACTTTCTCTTGTGGCGGGTAAACAACCACACCTTCAGCACGACGCTTTGTCACATAATCTAACGTTTCTTGAAAGTAAGGCTGCTGCTTTTCATGCCCAAGTACATCGCTCCAAGTGGTCATGTTATTTCCTTTGTTGGTAAAACTCGCGAGAAGCATTCAGTTTATCACACATCTCTTCAACACCATCAAGTACTCGAGTGGTATAGCGATGCAATAAATCCGCGTCGACGTCGACCACTTGATCAAATTTACCTGCAGGTATTTCCGGCCAGCGAGACCAATCAATGAATTCGACCTGCTTTTTGGTTTTTTCATGCGGTACAATGATGACATCCGGTTTTGCATGTAACACGTTTTCAAGACTAATTTGCGGGTACTCGTTGCTCGCCTCCGCGAAGACGTTCTCAACATGGCACAAAGTCATCAGCTCATGGATCCAAGTTTTGCGATTGACGCTCATCATTGGATCTGGCCACAATTGATAAAACGCACGTAGGGATGAACTACTTTGGTAATGTGCTCTGAGCATCTTTAGTTTGGCATCAAATCTCATGGCCACACGGTTGGCGTTCTCCGTGAGTCCGGTAAGTTGCCCAAAGCGGCGAATTTCCTCTGATACCGCCTCGAGACTCGTCGCATTGCTATACATCACAGGAATGCCTAAAGACTCTATTTTTGCCAAATCGTCTTTTTTATTGCCCGTTTGCCACGCAATCACCAGATCCGGTTCTAACGCCAACAGTTTTTCAAGCTGAATACCGTGATAGCCTCCGATTCTGGGAATACCGAGCGCAGCCTCTGGATAATCGGCATAGTCGACTGTTCCAACGATGCGATCGCCTGCACCGATTACAAATAAGTTTTCAACAATGTGTGGGGCTAACGCCACTATTCGAGCCGCAGGTTTCTCTTCAACTTCTTTTTCAAAGGCATTCGCTGTGGTGAACACATTTATGCACCAAACCAACCCCAGCGTAATTATAAATCGATTTTTCATTGCCGCTCCTAAGGCTTAAAAATCAAAACCTTTACGCGCTTTTACTCCGGCTTCAAACGCATGTTTGATGTTTTGTACTTCACTTACGGTATCTGCTAAGTCTTTTAAACGACGATGCGCACCACGCCCGGTAATGATCACGGACTGCATTGCTGGACGACGTTCAAGTGCTTCTATCACCTCATCCAAATCAAGATAATCGTACGACACCATGTAAGTAAGCTCGTCTAACAACACGAGATCAATAGACTCATCTTTAAGCCACTCCTTAGCCACGGCCCATGTTTCTTGTGCCGCTAACGTGTCGGTTTCACGGTTTTGCGTTTCCCACGTAAATCCCGTTTTCATCACCGCGAATGGAACCCCTGCCTTTTCGAGTAAATTGCGTTCGCCGCATTCCCACATGCCTTTGATGAATTGCACGACCGCCGCATTCATACCATGTCCAACACAACGTGCAACCGTACCAAACCCAGAAGTTGATTTGCCTTTCCCATTACCCGTGATGACTTGCAAAATGCCTTTCTCTATTTGCGCAGCAGCAACTTTGGCATCGACTTGCTCTTTGACTTTTTGTTGACGCTCTTGATGCTTATCACTCATGTTTGTCCTCTTTGCTCGCCGCTTGCGAGAATAATGTCTCTAAATCCAAATACTGTTCACAAATGTCTGCTAAGCGATCCAATTGCGTTTCTCGATGCTCTGCTAAATCAAATGATTTACCATGCCAATTTCCCCCACTCGCCCAACGAAGGATCTCATCACACGCCTTTGGATTATCAAATAGGCCATGTAAGTAAGTCCCCGCTAACTGATTATCTTCAGAAATAAAGCCATCTGTTTGAAAGCCATCAGGATGATTGTCAAAACGTAAAAATGGCTTTCTTAAAGCGCGTCCATGAGAGCGACCACAGTGAATTTCATAGCCTTCAATCACCACTTCGTTATCGTTAAGCAAGCATCGCCCTGTCGCCTGAGTCAGCACCTTTTGAGGCAGAAGCTGCGTAACGAAATCAGCTAATTTCAAACCTTCGGTACTCGCAACTGGTGATTCTACGCCGTCCGGATCATTGACCTCATGCCCTAACATCTGTAAGCCACCGCAAATTCCTAGCACTTTGCCTCCGTAGCGTAAGTGCCGTCGAATTTCGGCTGGCCAGCGTTCATTTTTCATAAACGCCAAATCACCAGGCACATTCTTACTGCCAGGCAAAATAATTAAGTCTACTTCACCAATGGATTCGGTGTGGCGCACGTAACGTAAATCCACATCAGGGTTTAACCTTAAACTATCAAAGTCGGTATGGTTACTAATATGGGGGAATACAAGTACCGCAACGATGAGCTTTGCTGCATTTACGCGATTGTCGATATTGAGTGCATCTTCTGCATCCAAAGCTAAATCATGGAGATAAGGCAACACACCGAGTACAGGCTTGTTCGTATAAGCCTCTAACCAATCCAGCCCTCCCTGGAGTAATCCAATATCACCACGAAAACGATTGATCACAAAACCTTTAACAAGCGCTTGTTCTTGTTCAGACAATAGCGCTAATGTACCAACTAAATGCGCGAAGACCCCACCTTTGTCGATGTCTGCAATGATGATCACAGGAGCATCCACTTCGCATGCAAACCCCATGTTGGCAATGTCATTTTCACGTAAATTGATTTCCGCCGGACTTCCCGCCCCCTCAACAAGACACCATTGATATTGTTGTCCAAGCCTGTCATAGGAATCCAGTACGGCTCGCATGGCGACTTTTTTATAATCGTGGTACCTCGTAGCTTCCATATTGGATAACGCTTTGCCATGAACGATAACTTGCGCCCCTGTATCACTGTTAGGCTTCAGCAAGATGGGATTGAAATCTTTCGACATTGGCTGTTTTGCAGCAATGGCTTGTAACGCTTGTGCTCTGCCTATTTCACCACCGTCAGGCGTTACCGCGCTATTCAATGCCATATTTTGTGGTTTAAATGGCGCCACTTTTGCGCCTCGCCGAGCAAGAACACGGCAAAGACCTGCGACTAACGTGGATTTACCTGCGTCTGAAGTAGTCCCTTGTATCATTAACGTTTTCAATGCGTTATTCCTTACTCGATTTCATCGTGAGCGGTAAACCCGCAATAATAAAGTCAACGCGTGATGCCAACTGGGCAAGCAGTTGGTGCAATCGACCCGACTCGTCGACAAACTGACGACTTAATGCCCCCATGGGTACAATGCCATGACCTACTTCGTTGCTTACCAATAAAATGTGCGCGCGGCTTTGTGCCAATATGGCGAGTAATTTTGAACGTTCAACTAAATAAGCTTCTAGTCCTTTTTCGCACAGCCAATTTGTTAACCAAAGAGTGAGGCAATCCACCAAAACCACATCATATTCAGTAAAACGGCTCAGCGTTTGAGTTAACTCAAACGGTTCTTCCACAACCTCCCAACGACCATCCCGTTGGGCTTGATGCTGATTAATTCGCGCTTGCATCTCCTCATCGTTTGCCGTTGCGGTAGCGATATAGGTCAACCTGCGTTCCTGATTTTCCTCAAGTAATTGCAACGCGCGCTGTTCCGCTAATCGGCTTTTGCCGGAGCGAGCACCACCTAAAAGAAATTCGATACTCATGCCAATAAAGCCACCAAGTAAAAGTAGACGGTGAGTTCCAAACATTGCTGAGCTGCGCCCAAACAATCTCCTGTATAGCCTTGAAGCTGTGCTTTAAACCACTGTTTACATAGGCATTGCACACCCCAAAGGACCAAACATAGACCGCAAAGCCCATAGAAACTCAAAGGGGTCAACATCCAAGTTAACAGCAACACGACTGCACTCGTAAGCCACAATAATTGCGCACTCTCAGGATTTAAGTGTTTAGCAACCGGCTTTACTTTCGATTCGGCATCCGCCTGTACATAGGGCAATTGCCCAATCAGGGCTGTTGCAAATGCTCGACTCAACACATGGCCAAGAACAAGGGCGCTCACGACTTGCCAGAAACCAAATGCTAATAAATACAGGCTGATGTATTTTGACAACAATAGAATTACCAAAGCAGATGCGCCATAGGTACCAAGCCTACTGTCTTTCATAATCTCAAGCTTTTGACGTTGCGTCCAACCACCGCCAAACCCATCCCAGACATCGGCAAAGCCATCTTCATGGAATGCACCAGTGAGCATAAGCGATAGGGCTAAGAGCAGTAAGATTGTGAGTTCGGCAGGAAAGATAAACCCAATAACAAGATACGCCGCACTGAGCATCAACGCGATAACCAAACCAACCAACGCGAAATAACCCGAGGCTAGATTAATGGACTCTTCTTCCACCTCAGAGTGGATTTTTACTGGTAAGCGCGTTAAAAACACTAAGGCTAATTTAAATTGCAACCCATTCAGGTTCATCCATTCACCTCTGTGACATTCGCATCGGTAAAACTGGCCATATCGTTGTAAAAGGCTGCTGCACTTTGCAGCAAAGGCAGTGCAAGTGCGGCTCCAGTGCCTTCACCTAACCGCAGTCCTAAATTCAACAGCGGCGTTACCTCTAAGTATTCCAGCATTTTTTGATGGCCTTGTTCGCCAGAACAATGTGCAAAAACCATGTAATCCTTTGCGTTCGGTGCAAGTTGAGTTGCTATCAATGCTGCTGCCGTTGCAATAAAGCCGTCCACCACAATCACCTTTTGTGCTTTTGCAACGGTCAACATGCTTGCGACCATTTGCACAATTTCATATCCTCCGAGATGTTGTAGTACACCTATCGGTGTATCTAATTGCTTGTGATGAAGCGATAAGGCATCGGCAATGAGCGCCTGCTTTTTCATTACAATCTCGTCACTTACACCAGTTCCTTTACCGACCGTTTCTTTGGGAGAAAGCAAGGATATCGCGGAAAATATCGCTGACGCGGACGTCGTGTTACCAATCCCCATTTCACCAAAAGCGAAGATATTCGTCCCTTTCTCAAGCATGTTGTTGATGAGTGCATTGGCTAGGTCGAAACCACGCTCAAGCGTCGCACGCTCCATTGCAGGTTTACGATGAAATGCATTTGTTGACGTGCCTAAACGTTGAGAAATTACGTTTAGGTCAAGCTCGGGCTTCACCAAAATACCACAATCCACGACGCTGAGTTGCCAACCTAAGGTTTGGCACAACGCATTGATTGCGGCGCCACCGTTGGAAAAATTAGCAACCATTTGACCCGTTACTTCACTTGGTGCGATAGAGACCCCTTCTGCCGCGATGCCATGATCTCCCGCGAAAATAACCAGTTGCGGTATACCAAGTTCGATTTTATGGTTCTCTGAGCGCGTTAAAATAAGTGCTAACTGCAAAGCTAACGGTTCGAGCAATCCAAGCGCGCCTAACGGTTTGGTTTTGTTGTCGATCAGAGCCTGACACGCCGATTTAAGTTTTGTATTGAGTGGCGGGATATCAAAAAGTGTATTCAATGTCATAAAGCACGAGTCCGGCTGCGAAGCAGCAAAAGAATGAGGAAAAATAAACTGCCAATGGACGCGGTGATGACACCAACTGGAAGCTCCTGATTGTCCAGAAGTGAACGCGCGACGATGTCGACCCAAAGCATAAACAAACCACCGGTTAAGAACGTCGCGAGTAACCCCGACACTTTGGCTTGCGAAATAAAAAATCGCACGATGTGTGGGATCATCAAACCGACAAAACCAACACCTCCGCAACTTGCTACAAGTACCGCAGTAATCAATGAGCTGATCAATAACATCGCCACCCGCAGTCGACCCGCATTCACGCCAACCGTTGTGGCTGACTCATCGCCGAGTAACAATGCATTCAATGAACGGCGATAAAGCAACAAAATGGCGCACGCACTCAACACAACCGCAACGGGCAACCATAACCACTGCCAATCCGCTCGACTAAAGCTACCTAAATTCCAAAAGAGAATCGCGCTGATGGCTTCTGGATCAGTCCAATACAGCAATAGGCTGGTCAGCGCGCTGAATAAAAAGGACAATGCGACCCCCGCGAGCAGCAACACTTCTACTTGGGAGCTTCTCACGCTTAATGCCAGTGCTATCAACAAAGTGACCGCCAGCGTACTGCCTAAAAAGGCCGCTCCCGCAATTACCAATCCAGCTTGAATGCCCGTGAGTGAAAATAGCAAGACCACACCAAACGATGCGCCAGATGAAATACCAAACAAATACGGGTCAGCTAGTGGATTTCGAGTAACGGTTTGCAGTATTACTCCCGCCAGTGAAAGCCCTGCCCCCGCGGTAAACGCCAAAATGGCCCGAGGAAGTCTGAGACTCAATCACAATTTTTTGCATCAAATTGCTTGGCTCAGCGTTTATCAACGCGTGCAATACATCAGCCAACGATACCGTTACCGCACCTAACATCATCGATGCCATAAAACTGCCCAGCACCGCCAAGAACAAGATGCTCACGACCAAACTTTGCTTCACCACATTATTTGGCATCTCAAATATATCCATAGTGATAGCGAATATGAGGAATGGCTTTAGAACCGGAATGAAGCATATCGACCTCTGCACAGACGCCAAAAACAGCGCTTAGAAGTTCACTTGTCAGCACATCAATTGGACAACCATTAGCGACTAACTCACCTGATTTAAGCACCAAAATACGCTCACAGAGCGCTCCGGCGAGGTTTAAATCATGGAATGAGGCTATCACGGTGACGTTCATCGCCTTCGCAAGCTCCATAATTTGAATCTGATATTTAACGTCCAAGTGACTTGTTGGCTCGTCCATTATCAGTAGCTCAGGCTGCTGGACCATCGCCTTTGCAATCATCACTCGTTGCCGCTCACCTCCTGATAAACTGGAAAAGGACTGGGAGGCTTTGAGTGCCAAACCAACCGCGTTCAGTGATTGCATGACCTTCACTCGATCATCAGAGGTGTAGTTTGAAAAAAGCGGTTTATGCGGTGTTAGACCCATTAAAATGACATCAACAACGGGGAGATTAAAGTCATTTCCGACTTCTTGTAGAACGACAGCAACTTGCTTCGCATACTGCTTGAGAGACACCACTTCAATCGGTTTCCCTTGGAACAGCAAATTACCTGACGATGGTTGAAAATAACGATATAAACAACGCAATAGCGTCGACTTCCCAGCACCATTAGGGCCAATCAATCCAACAAACTCACCGCGAGAAATAGAAAACGAGACGTCGTTGATAAGGGATTTATTTCCTTTCTCGACGCAAAGATGATCAATCTGAATGAGCGTGTCTGAACAAGCTAAATTTGCCATAGTGCCTCTAAATTTTGGGCACCGCAAAGCCGCTCAATTGAGCGCTTTGACCTGAGTGCGCCCGCTCAAGTACTCGTATTAGCCTTGGTATCTGACTTTTTCGCAGTAATGTTTAGCGTCCTTTGCTACCTCCTTGCAATATCGACAAGGAAAGTTTGATTAAACGCAAAAACGTTTACCGCGTGAAGGCATGCCTTCAATTACAGTTGCGGGGACAGTGAAGGATTCGCACCTTCTTCCCAATATCTGCTAATACGCAATAATTTCGCTATTATGAAGTCTAGACGTCTAAAATACAACTTTTGGCCAGCGTACACCTTGCTCGTCAATATACACGTCTAGACTAAATCCTGTTAAATAATTAAATTCGATCGACGCCAACTGCGTCCCTGATGGCTTTTCAATTCCAAGCACATAAAAATAAACGAACTTCAATACGCCTGCATGACTAATTACCAGCACGTTTTCGTCGGCCTTGCACGTATTCAAAAGTCGTTTTAAAAATCCATGACAGCGTGTCGCAAAGCTTACCATCGTTTCGCCAGCTGGAGGGGTTACAGACCAAGGATCAGACCAAAATTGTCCAATCTGAGGCTGGTGCTTCCAAAGCCATTCGTATGTTATCCCATCCCAATGACCAAAATCACATTCAACAATAGTGCTATCGAACACCACATCACCAGAAACATTGAGCGCGTCCATCGTTTGCTGAGTGCGCTCTAAAGGTGAAACATAAATTGTGTCGAATCGACTCCCTATCAGGGATTTGGCATAGCGGCTAAATTCCACAGGGTACTGCAGGTGAGCGTTAGTCCGCCCTAATAGCACACCTTTTGTTGCAGGTTGCGCATGGCGAATAAAGTGCAATTTCATACTCGGTTCCTTTTGCCTGCATCGTCACAACGGCACTTAGATTGAAAAATTACGCGCATAAAAAATGCGAGCCTAGCCCGCATTTTTTATTCAATATTCGTATTACAAAATTTGGTTGTCTTTCCAAATTTGCTCTTTCGCTAAGCGCTTTTTGCGTTTATCACATGGGTCATCACAATCGCACACTTTATCAATACCCATTGAACCTAAACCACCGCAGCTGCTTGCCATCGACTTTTTCTGAACCAGAACACCGACTGCCATAGCGAGTACAATGAGAATTAATAAACCAAAAGTAAGAAGAATCAACGACATTGCTTTAACCCTTAAAATCGAAGCCTGACTACAAAGTCAGGCTGGCAACGGACCGCGCTATTATAGCGCGCTTAAACCTTGCTCACAAATATGGTTTAAAGGCAGTACTAGACCAAGTTTGAATACCACTTGATGTTTTACTCATAAGATAAACTGGCAAATGATGTTCTTCCGCGTAAGCTTGCGCTTTATCCATCCCCATTACCGTCAACGCTGTTGCGAGGCCGTCAGCGGTCATCGCTGAAGGGTGCAGCACCGTCACAGAAACGAGATCATGCTTGATAGGCATACCGGTTGCAGGGTCGATTAAATGTGTATAAATCTCGCCATCCATTTCGTAGAAAATACGGTAATCACCTGATGTTGCTATACCGCTGGTTCCCGGCTCTAACACACGATGCACTTGACGCTGTCCCATAGGTGCGTCAGGTTGTTCGATTGCTATTCGCCAAGGCTCACCTTCCGCCTTTGTCCCTGCGACGCGAAGTTCACCACCAATTTCAATCATGTAATTATGAATATTGTGCTTTTCAACAAGCTCAGCTACTTTATCGATGCCATAGCCCTTGGCCGTTGCAGAGAACGATAAGCGTAGGCCATTGATTGTTTTTTCCAAACCTTGGTCAGTCAGGACCAATTTATCAACGCCAATACGCGAAACCATCTCATCCAATTGAGTTTGACTTGGACGATTGGTCGGACGCTTATCAGGTCCAAATCCCCACAAGTCGATTAACGAGTCCATCGTTACATCGAGTGTTTTTGTAGATTCGCCCAAACGGATAGATTCAGCCACAACGCGACGAAAATCCTCGCTGATTGGCATTACTACGCCAGCATCAAGGGCATTGAACGTATTTATCTCTGAATCAGGGATGTAGGTCGACATTGATTGATTCACGGCAACAAGTTCAGCATCAATCTCAGCCTGCAGTGTATTTTGTTCGATGTCTATATTTCCGGGAAACACTTTAATGCTGTACGTAGTACCCATCGTTTTGCCATGCATTTCCAACATCCGTTCTTCGTTTGCAGGGCTACAAGCCGACAAAAAACCGGATACTAATAGGCCGAAAGCGAGGTTTTTTACCAAGCGGTATTCAGTCATTCCAATTCCTCTAAAAAAAGAACCCCTGTGTGTTTCACACAGGGGTTCAGATTATGCAAATTAACTTATATGCATCACGATGGTTTAGCCACCGAAGTCATCCAATAGGATGTTTTCGTCTTCAACACCTAATTCTTTAAGCATGTTGATTACCGCAGCGTTCATCATCGGAGGTCCACACATGTAGAACTCACAATCTTCTGGCGCTTCATGATCTCTCAAGTAGTTCTCAAACAGAACGTTGTGAATGAAGCCTGTGTAACCTTCCCAGTTGTCCTCAGGTTGAGGATCTGAAAGTGCTACGTGCCATTCGAAGTTATCGTTCTCAGCCGCTAAGCCATCGAAATCTTCTACATAGAACATTTCACGTTTAGAACGAGCACCGTACCAGAATGACATCTTACGCTTAGAGTTAAGACGCTTCAGTTGGTCGAAAATGTGCGAGCGCATTGGCGCCATACCAGCACCACCACCAACGAATACCATTTCTGCATCCGTGTCTTTCGCGAAGAACTCACCGAATGGACCAGAAATTGTGACCTTATCGCCTGGCTTAAGTGACCAGATGTAAGATGACATTTTACCGCATGGTAATGTTAGATTGTTCGGTGGCGGAGTCGCAATACGAACGTTAAGCATGATGATGCCAAACTCTTCTGGGTAGTTAGCCATTGAGTAAGCACGGATCGTTGGCTCGTCAACTTTCGATTCAAGTTTGAAGAAACCAAAACGTTCCCAGTCACCACGGTACTGTTCTGGAATATCGTAATCCGCGTATTTAACATGGTGCGCTGGCGCTTCAATCTGGATGTAGCCACCTGCACGGAACGGAACGATTTCACCATCAGGAATGCCAAGCTTAAGTTCTTTAATGAACGTTGCTTTGTTATCGTTAGAGATAACTGTACATTCCCACTTCTTAACACCGAAAATTGACTCTTCGAGTTCGATTTCCATGTCAGATTTAACGTTAACCTGACACGCTAGACGACAGCCTTCACGTGCTTCACCTTTAGAAATGTGGTCAAGCTCAGTTGGAAGAATGTCACCACCACCTGAATGAACGTGTACACGACATTGACCACATGAGCCACCGCCACCACACGCCGATGATACGAAGATACCTGAGTTAGCAAGTGCACCAAGCAACTTGCCACCAGCTGGGATCTTGATTGCTTTTTCAGCATCACCATTGATACCGATAGTCACATCACCTTCAGCAACAAGTTTAGACTTCGCTGCAATGATGATAAGCACTAGCATTACTACGATAGCAATGAAAATACCTACGCCTAAATAAACCTCTAGCATGATTTCTCCTAGCTACCTTACAGTGAAATACCAGAGAAAGACATGAAGCCAAGACCCATTAGACCTACAGTGATAAAGGTAATACCTAAACCACGAAGACCATCAGGTACGTCTGCGTACTTCATCTTCTCACGGATACCTGCTAGTAATACAATAGCAAGCGCCCAACCTACACCAGCACCAATACCGTAAACAACCGACTCACCGAAGTTATAGTTACGTTCAACCATGAACGAAACCG
Source organism: Pseudoalteromonas xiamenensis (assembly GCF_017638925.1). Taxonomy (NCBI): domain Bacteria; kingdom Pseudomonadati; phylum Pseudomonadota; class Gammaproteobacteria; order Alteromonadales; family Pseudoalteromonadaceae; genus Pseudoalteromonas; species Pseudoalteromonas xiamenensis. The sequence continues at coordinate 2,770,711 of NZ_CP072133.1, read as the reverse complement.
CACCGAAAATCGCACAGTTTACTGTGATTAGCGGAAGGAAAATACCTAACGCGTTATAAAGCGCTGGGAAGTATTTATCTAAAGCCATCTCTAGAATTTGTACTAGAGCAGCGATAACACCGATAAAGGTTAGGAATTTCAAGAAGCTCAGGTCAGCCTCTGGGAAACCTAGCCACTCAAGTGAGCCTGGCGCTAAGATAGCGTGGTAAACTAAGTTGTTTACAGGTACTGAAATACCGAGTACTGCAACTACCGCAATACCAAGACCAAGAGCTGTTGTTACTTTCTTAGACACAGCTAAGAATGTACACATACCTAGGAAGAATGATAATGCTAAGTTTTCAATGAAAACCGCTTTTACGAATAAGCTAATGTAATGTTCCATCTCGCTCCCCTTACGCCTTCGCTTCTACTTGATCTTTCTTATAAGTGCGTAGCGCCCAAATAATAAGACCAATGATGAAGAACGAGGCTCGGAGGTAGGATCAATAGACCCATTGGTTGATACCAACCGCCCTCAGAGATAAGTGGCATAATTTGTACACCAAATAATGAACCTGAGCCGCCTAATTCACGAACGAAAGCAACTGTCATTAGCATCGCTGAGTAGCCTAAACCATTACCGATACCATCAAGGAATGACATCATTGGAGGCGACTTCATTGCATAAGCTTCTGCACGACCCATTACGATACAGTTGGTAATGATTAGACCAACGAATACCGAAAGTTCTTTTGCTGTTGAGTAAACAAACGCTTGAAGCGCTTGGTCAACAACGATTACCAACGAAGCGATAATCGTCATCTGAACGATGATACGAACGCTCGATGGGATGTGATTGCGTAGCATTGAGATAAACAAGCTTGAAAACGCCGTAACCAATGTCAATGCGATTGACATGATTAACGCCTTTTCCATTTTTGATGTTACCGCCAGCGCAGAACAAATACCCAGTACTTGAAGTGCAATCGGGTTATTTGCTAGTACAGGGCCAAATAGAACCTGTTTTACGTCTTTTGCATTAGCCATTAGTTCAGCTCTCCTTTACGTACTTTCGCAAGGAACGGACCAAATGCTTTGTCGCTAGTCCAGAAATCAACTGTGTTATCAACACCGTGAGATGTCAATGTCGCACCTGATAGACCGTCAACTTTATGCTGGTTACCTTCAGCACCACTCTTAACAACGTCAAGTGGTAGAGCTTTTCCAGCCCAAAGCGCTGTCCATTTCGGGTTTTGAATCTCACCACCAAGACCTGGTGTCTCAGAGTGTTTGAAGAAGTTGATTGACTTAACCGTCACACCATCAGCTTCAAGCGCTAAGAAACCGTACATGATACCCCAAAGGCCGTAACCTTGGATTGGTAGCACGATAGTCTCGATTTTGCCTGCTTCGTTGCGAGCAAAGTAAACCGGTGAATTCGTCGTCATACGTTGAATGCCCGCTTTGTCATCCGCTTTTGCAAGCTTAACGCTACGCTTAGCATCGTACTTAGTGGCTTCAAAATCAAACGTCGACGGGTCTTCATCAACAAACTCACCTGAATCCATGTTGATGACGCGTGACTCGATGTTGTTCGCAAATGTGTTCGCAACATCAGTAACGTCTTTATAACCAGATACAAGTAGAATGTTACGCTGAATATCAGCAGATTTACTTGCTTTCTGTAGTGGACGTAGTTGCACAGATGCTGTTGCTACAACAATTGCACACACTAAACATAAGCTAACAACAACGCCTAACGTTCTGCCAACTGTTTCTTTCTTAGCCACGAGCTAATCTCCTCTTCACGTTAGCCTGCACTACGAAGTGGTCAAATAGCGGCGCAAATAAGTTAGCGAATAGAATTGCTAACATCATGCCTTCTGGGTATGCCGGGTTTACAACGCGGATCATCACAACCATGAAGCCAATAAGTGCACCGTATGCCCATTTACCTTTGTCCGTGAATGAAGCTGATACAGGGTCAGTAGCCATGAAGAACATACCAAATGCAAAACCACCTAATACTAGGTGCCAATGCCAAGGCATTGCGAATGCAGCGTTTGTTTCTGAACCTACCATGTTAAGAATCGTCGCAGTCACAACCATACCAAGGAAAGTACCTAGTACGATGCGCCATGAAGCAATACGCGTGTAGATCAAGAACAAGCCACCGATTAGGATAGCTAGTGTTGACGTTTCACCTACAGAACCTTGGATAAAGCCGTAGAATGAATTCCACCAAAGCGCCATGTTGCTGTAGTCAAGGCTACCTGCAACAGCTTGGCTTAAGTATGTTGCGCCCGAGAATGAATCAACGGCTGTCCATACTGTGTCACCAGAAATTTGCGCTGGGTATGCGAAGAACAGGAATGCACGGCCAGCAAGTGCTGGGTTTAAGAAGTTACGGCCTGTACCACCAAATACTTCTTTCGCAATAACCACACCGAATGTGATACCGAGTGCTACTTGCCACAATGGAATTGTTGCAGGCAGGATAAGTGCAAATAGTACAGATGTTACGAAGAAGCCTTCGTTCACTTCGTGCTTACGGATAGACGCGAATAACACTTCCCAAAAACCACCAACGATAAAGGTCGTTGCGTAGATAGGTAGGAAGAAACACGCGCCATAGAACATCTTAGCGCCCCAACCGGAAGTCGCTGAGAGGTCACCACCAAACATATGGAAAAGGGCTACTTGCCAGCTATTTGCAAGCTCGAAACCATTACCAAGAGCGATAGTCGCTTGATGACCGATATTAAACATACCAAAGAACATAGCTGGGAATGTCGCCAACCATACAAAAATCATGATACGTTTTAGGTCGATGTTGTCACGAACGTGTGTTGCGCCTTTGTTTACATAACCTGGCGTGTACAGAATCGTTGCAACTGCTTCATACAATGCATACCACTTTTCGTGCTTACCGCCCGGTTCAAAGTGGTGTTCAATGTCTTCTAAATATTTCTTTAAGGCCATTTCTTAACCTTCCTTCTCGATAGTCGTCAAGCAATCACGAAGGATTGAACCGTACTCGTATTTGCCTGGGCATACGAAAGTACAAAGTGCCAAATCTTCTTCATCTAGCTCTAATGCACCTAACGCAATTGCGCCATCTAAGTCACGTGAAATAAGGTCACGCAATAAGAGTGTTGGCAGAATATCAAGAGGCATTACGCGCTCGTAGCTACCGATTGGAACCATCGCACGGTCAGAACCACCTGTTGACGTAGTCATCTTGAATAGACGACTTGGCGCTAGGTGAGACAGGAACGAACGAGTAACAGAGAACTTGTCGCTGCCTGGTACAATCCAACCAAATAGTTCTTTTTCACGACCTTCAAGTAGTACAGACACTTGAACGTGGTAACGACCTAAGTAAGCATGAGGGCCTGTTGCTGTTTTACCAGCCAACACCGAACCAGAAATGATACGGTTGTCACCTTCTTCTAGCTCACCTGATACTAAATCAGTTAACGACGCACCGAGAGTAGTACGAACTAAACGAGGATTCTTAACTCGAGGACCAGCGAGTGAAATCACACGCTCTGCTGAAACTTCGCCAGTTAGGAAAAGCTTACCAAACGCTACTACGTCTTGGTAACCTAAGTGCCAAACTTGCTTGCTTGCAGAAACTGCATCGAGGAAATGGATGTGAGTGCCAACGTTACCAGCTGGGTGAACGCCCGCAAATTCATGTACTTCAACTTGTGAAATAGCAGAACTTGGGATTTTCGCGCCCGCTTTTTTACAAACGAACACTTTACCATCAGTTAAGCGAGACACGACAGCGAGACCCGCTTCAAACGCTTCCACGTTTTCAGCGATGATCACCGCAGGATCTGCAGCTAATGGGTTAGTGTCGATTGCCGTAACGAAGATTGAGCTTGGCGTTGCATCTAACGCTGCAACACGGCTAAACGGACGAGCACGTAATGCTGGCCACTGACCTGCATCAACTAGTACACGTTTAACAACTTCGCGATCTAAACCAGCTAGTTCAGAAGCAGCAAATTTATCAAACGCGATATGCTCATTGCCGCTCACTTCAATCACAACTGACTGAAGTACGCGCTTCGCACCACGGTTAATTTCTTTAACTACACCAGAAGCTGGCGCAGTGAACTTGACGCCTGGGTTCTTTTTATCTTCAAAAAGAACTTGGCCTTTTTTGACTTGGTCATCCACGCGGATATGCATGGTAGGACGCATACCAATAAACTCTTCACCTAACACAGCTACTCGTTTGACAGCAGGGCCGTCATGAATAACTTGTTGAGGTGCGCCCTCTATCGGTAAATCCAGACCTTTTTTTATGTTGATCATACGCACTTGCATTACATTAATGGAAAGAAACTGAATAATCTTTGTTCACCGCATGACGCTTTATTCAAGTTATTGGTTAGGATTTAAAGAGCAACCCCATCTCAACACTCTTTGAGCGATGCGATAATGTTCTTACATATTTCCCAGATTTTAACATCAATCATACCGACTATGCGAGTGGAAATATGAAATTAATACGCGAAACAAAGCCTTTTATGTGGCTCTGTTTAAGCGACAATTTTGCAACCTAGACTATTGTGGTATTGCATTTAGGTATTCGAGAAAATCAACAAAGCCCTCTCGATTCGTCCCTAAAAACGCAAAAAAGCCGCTTTGAAGCGGCTTTCCGATTTAAACCATGTGGTTTATCTCTACGACAGGGTCAACATCTGCGTCATAGTCTACAGACTCAAACCCAAATCCAAATAGACGAAGGAATTCATTGTTGTAACCAAAATAATCCGTTAATTCGTCGATTGTTTCTGTCGTCGTCGCGTCCCAAATCGTTTGAATACGCGCTTGAATATCGTCTTGAAGCTCTTTGTAGTTTTGGAATAAATGACCGCCATCGTCAAAACGAGGTGTCTCACCAAACAGGTTTTCCGTGAACAAACCATGGATCTGTTCAATCGTACCTTCGTAAATATCTTCTTCTTTGGTCACTTTGAAAAGCGCTGAAATATACAGAGGCATGATTGGAATCGCTGAACTCGCTTGAGTTACCACCGCATTTAACGATGCTACGTAAGCTTCACCTTTCAGCGCAGCTGTTTTCTCATTAAGCGCTTTTGCTGCTCTATCTAGATCTTCTTTCGCTTTACCAATCGTCGCGTGACCGTAGATTGGCCACGTTAACTCTTTACCAATGTAAGTGTACGCTGCGGTTTTAAATCCTTCAGCTAAAACGCCAGCGTCATGCATCGCGTCAATCCAAAGTTCCCAATCTTCGCCACCCATTACTTTAATGGTATTTGCAATTTCGTCTTCATTTGCTGCTTCAACAGTCACTTCATCGATAGCACGCTTAGACGTGTTTAGATTTTTAGTCGTAACTGTTTTACCAATTGGCTTTAATACAGAAGAATACGTTTCACCCGTTTTTGGATCAGTACGACGTGGTGAAGCCAACGAGTAAACCACTAAATCGATTTGACCCATCTCAGCTTTAATTGTTTCGATTGCTTTCGCTTTTATCTCGTCAGAAAACGCATCACCATTGATGTTTTTTGACCATAGGCCTTCTGCTTCTGCCGCACGTTGAAATGCAGCAGTGTTATACCAACCCGCAGTTCCCGTCTTTTTCTCAACGCCTTCTTTTTCAAAGAACACGCCAAGTGTCTTAGCACCGTAACCGAATGCTGCGGTAATACGAGATGCTAGACCGTAACCAGTTGATGCACCGATTACGAGTACATTTTTAGGGCCATTAGTTAATTTGCCTTGCGACTTCACGTATGCAATTTGTTCATTTACGTGCGCAGCACAGCCTACTGGGTGTGCATTAGTACAAATAAAACCACGAATTTTCGGCTGAATAACCATGTTGAGTCCTATTTTCGTCTTTTTGCTTTTAGAAAAACTGTCCTAGTTTACTGGTAGTTCGTGCAAGATCAGGTCTGATCAGCTACTAATCGAACTTTGAACCACCTAAACAAGAAGGTGAAGCTGGTGCTTCATTCTGACGCTCTGCGAATTCCTCTGGCGTATACGCGTGTATGGCCAACGCATGAATATGATTCGCCAGTTCATCGGCAAGGATAGCATTAATTGTACGATGGCGTTGCAATAAACGTTGACCCGAAAAGCTTTCACTGACTGCAACGACTTTAAAATGAGAGTCTTCACCTCGACTGTGCATGTGGCTTTCATTTACGACGTCTAAAAAAGAGCAAGAAATCGCCGCATTGATTTTGTCGAATAAAGTTTGTTGCATAGACATGTGAAATTCCTCTAGTTCTTTGCCCGCTACTATACTTGGGCGACTCGTGAATTGCTATTTATTCACTATGTTTCTAAACGTGAGATTAATCCGACCTTCACCCACTTTGCGCTGCTTTGGTAGGCTGTGCACGTAGAGCTGCTGACTCATTCCGGTCATTACTAACGCGCTACCGTGCTCTAGATATAATTGCCATTGTGAAGCCGTTTCACGGTCTTTAATGGCGAATTTGCGAGCCGCACCAAGTGACACTGACACTATCGTCGGATGGTCGCCTAATTCCGGCTCATCATCACTGTGCCATCCCATACAATCTAAGCCATTACGATAATAATTTAATAATACTGCGTTGAAGGGTTGTTTAAACGCTGTTTGTAAACGCTGCCGCATCGCGAATAAAGGTTCATTCCAAGCGTCTGGAAGTAAATTCAGTGCCGAGTATTGATAATTCAGCCCTGAGTCAGCGATGTAACACTGTAATCGAGGAATGGGATGAAATTTCCCGTACACTTGAATCGATGGTTGTTGCCAATTAATGTTCAACCGTAAAAAGTCAAAGAGTGACCACGCCTTTTGCGTGCTAATCACGGGCATTAAGTATTGAAAACCATTTGGCAAGTCTGGTTTTTGCGACAACTCAAACATGGTATGATTCAACTTCTCTTTAACGCGACAACGAACACTATGCTAACAGACGCTTTATTAGGTGGAGTAACTTATACTCTACACCGCTTTCCTCTGGACCAAAAGAACCGTAGCCTTCAAGCTTGGGATTCTGCCGATGAGCTATTGGTTGAGCATGTAGAGACGTTAGCGGACGCGCCAAAACATCTGTTAATAATTAATGATGGCTTTGGTGCGCTAGCGTGTGCGTTGAATGCACCTAAAATTACGTCCCTCTCAGATTCCTTCGTAAGCCATGAAGCAACAAAATACAATCTAGCAGCAAACAACTTAGTAGACAAAACGGTCGAGTTCGTTGGTAGCCTTGCACATTTTGCCGATACAATCGATCTCGTCGTTATTAAACTGCCGAAAAATAATGGATTTCTGGCCGCATTACTTTCACAACTCAGCACCCACCTCAAACCGGGTGTCCCTGTTGTGCTTGCAGGTAAAGCGAAGGACATTCACACGTCAACATTGAAACTGATTGGCAAATCGCTGAGTGAACCTACCACAAGCCTTGCTTGTAAAAAATCTCGACTTATCTTTGCTGCAACCAAAACACTCAGCGAAGGTAAAGCCATACGCGAACATTTGGTCTCGTGGCCATTGGAAAATACAGAGTTCACAGTGTTTAACCATGCGAACGTGTTTTCACGAGATTCTCTGGACATTGGTGCTCGGTTTTTTATGAACTACTTACCGCAGGGCAAGAAATCACTTCGTATCGTAGATTTAGGGTGTGGTAATGGCGTAATTGGTTTAACCGTGCTGTCAAAAATGCCCAACGCACAGGTGTCCTTCGTCGATGAGTCCGCCATGGCTGTTGCCTCTGCCAAACTGAACGTTCAGGAAAATTTGCCAGAACAAATGGCGCAGTGTGAGTTTATTCAAACTGACTGTTTGTCTGGCTTTTTGCCAGCAACTGCGGATTTAATTCTATGCAATCCTCCTTTTCATCAAGCTCAAGCCATCACGGATCATATTGCGTGGCAGATGTTTTTAGAAGCGAAACGGACGCTTCGTGTTGGTGGAGAACTGCGTATTATTGGTAATCGTCATTTAGGTTACGAAGAAAAACTTAATCGCCTATTTGATAACTGCAAGTTACTCGGAAGTAACAAGAAATTTGTCGTATTAAGCGCTCAAAAACGAGGTCAATCATGAAGATAGTTGCCAGTTTATTTTTCCTAATTTTTTGCTTGAGTGGATGCTCTTCCGCATTGCGTCCAGTTGTCCTATCACCTCAATATCAAGGTGGGTTTTACCATGCAATTCCAAAAACACTTCAACTGAGTGTCATTGACCACCGAGTGAGTAAATTTTCGATTAAAGTGGTTGATCAAGAGCCTCAAATCTACCTGCCACACGCTGAATTACCCACGTTGGTAGAACGGGCATTAACTGATGCGCTAGAAGCACAAAAGGCTCGAGTCGTTGTAAGTGCCAATACCCGAATGACACTGCTGATTAAATCACTTAACGCCAGAGTAAGTGAATCTTTAACGCAGCACACCAGTAATGCCGTTGCAGAATTCGAGTTGCAAATTAGCGATGGCCGCCGTCAATTCAATAAGACCTTCTCAGGAAAAGCGGAACTAACGGGACCACTATTACATGAACAATCAAAAGTCGAAAATCAACTCAATAACTTAATAATTCAGATCATTACCCGTATGATTAGTGACAAAGAAGTGATTGCATTCCTAGAGGAGTAGAAAATGAAAGCGTGGTTCGCCGCTTTACTGATTGGCTTATTCAGCCTCAATTGTTTTGCTGCTATTGACGGTAAATTCGTCCAAAAAGATAACTTGTTCCCCCATGTAAAAATCAACACAAGCAAAGGGGCCGTTGTAGTCGAACTTGATCGAATGCGCGCACCGATCACGGTGAACAATTTCCTTACTTACGTTGCAAATGGCGATTACAAGGGGTCCGTTTTCCACCGTGTCGAACGAGACGATGCCAACGAGAAAGACTTCGTCATTCAAGGTGGTGGGTATGACAAAGATTACGACGGGATGTTTGAACGAGCGCCAATTTTTAACGAAAGCGGAAACGGCTTACGAAACGATATGTACACAATAGCTATGGCGTATCAGGACAGCAAACCACATTCGGCTACGCGTCAGTTCTTTTTTAACATGAATGACAACGACCATTTAAACCCCGGTAAAGGTTGGGGATTTGCTGTTTTTGGTTATGCTGTGGAAGGCACCGACACGTTAGATGCCATTATGCGCGTTGAAACGGATTACAATAAAAAACTGGGTTACTCATTTATTCCGAAAGAACCTGTGATTATTTTCAACATGGAAGTGTTGGAAGAACAACAATAACAACGAAGAGTTCACTATGACACCGTCATTAATGCTAAATTATTTTAAAATGCTTTTTTCAGACAAACGGTTAGCGACGGTGTTTGGGTTTGGTATCGCAAGCGGATTTCCTTGGGTGTTGATTGGCTCAGTCATGTCAGCATGGCTCAAAGACGAAGGATTAAGCCGCAGTACCATTGGTTTATTTGGCCTCGTATTTGGGGCTTACACAGTAAATTTTTTATGGTCACCACTTCTCGACCGTATCAAGCTCCCCTACCTACATGCAGCTCTAGGCCAACGCCGAAGCTGGATCCTTGTATGTCAGCTTATCGCTGTGTGCGCAACCTTAAAAATGGCGACATTGGATATCCAAAACGAACTGTTTTTAGCCGCGTTATGTTGTTTCATCATCGCCCTTTCTTGTGCAACACAAGACATTGCGATTGATGGCTTCCGCATTGATTGCTTTGAAGAGCATGAAGGCGAGAAGATCACCGCAGCCGCGGCCATGGCAACCTCAGGTTGGTGGACAGGTTATGCGTTGCTTGGCGCAATTCCTTTCTTCTTAGCCGATTTACCGAGCATCGAATGGCCCCAAGTCTATTTCGTGTTGGCTGGCATCTTTGTTGTCTTAATCGTCATTACGCTTTTTGCCAATGAACCCAAAACGCATCGCGAACAAACACAAGCCGATCTCGAAGCTCGCTATCAAGCGCGTATTGGCAGTACTAGCGGCCTTGCTTCAAAGGTAGGAGCTTGGCTCGCGGTAACGGTTATTGAACCCTTTGCGAGCTTTTTTAAACGAAATGGATTTAAAACCGCGTTGTCACTCATCTTGTTCATCTTCTTATTCAAGATTGGCGAATCTTTCTTGGCTCGTATGTCGATTGTTTTTTATAAAGAAATAGGCTTTAGCAACTCGCAAATTGCGCAATACTCCAAATTAGGTAGCGGCCTCATTACCATCATATTTGCGTTACTAGGAAGTCTATTCAATCAACGATATGGGATTGTTAAAGGACTCTTTATCAGTGGTATCGCTATGGCAGCCTCGAACTTAATGTTTTCATGGATAGCGATAAGTGGTCCGAAGGAATACCTGTACCTAGCTGCAATTATCATTGATGGCTTTACTCAAGCGTGGTCATTGGTGGCACTTGTTGCCTTTATTAGTATGCTTTGTGATAGGGCGTTTAGTGCTACGCACTATGCGTTACTGGCCTCAATTGGCAGCTTAGGCAGAACCGTGTTATCAAGCTACAGCGGTGTGGTGATTGATGATTGGTTACATGGAAATTGGGCATTGTTCTTTGTGATAACAGCCTTGATGGTGTTGCCTTCATTGTTATTCTTGTACTTAATCAGAGACAAACTTTACGCTGTTGAAGCGAAATCTAAAGCGGCTTCGGCGCTGTCTTAAAGGTGGGTATCAGTGCCTCCTTGCACCTACGTCACTACCCTGAAACTAAAAGACGATTAAGCTTCGTCTTTTAATAGGTTTAGACCTTCATATGGGTCTACTTCTAGTGCTTCACAGTAACGTAGAAACTCAATGACGTCTAAACGACGTTCTTGGTTTTCGATTTTACCAATGAATGAGTGTGGTGTACCAAGTACTTGAGCTAGGCTACGCATTGTATGGCCTTTCTCTTGACGTTTAGTCTTCAACCACTTGGTCAATTTACCGTTTTCTTCTGAAGAAACCGTTTTACCCATCATAAAATACATCTCCTACTAGATGATTGGTTAGTAAAGTCTGAATGAAATATGCCCGTTTCATTCATCCCGTAATGTATACTAGAGCCACATTGACAGCAAATGAATACTTCAATGCTTAGACCCAATTTAGGTATAGACTATTATGTGGATGTTGCACAAAGATTTTTAATTTCTCTATTTTATCCGCATTATTTCTGTTCTAAATGTAAATAGTTCGATAACCAACTTAACTTTCGTTCTGATTTACATTGAATCGACTCAATACTTTAACAAATATTCTATGTAATGTACCAGTATTTGAAATAATTTATTTTCTCTTTATAAATCACAATATTATGCCATAGTAAGGACTAGCTTTTGCGAGGTAGGATAAAAAATGTTCAGACTTTTATTCTTGATGCCAATCATACTTTGTGTGATTTGGTATCTATTTTTGAGACATTACGGAGTGCCAATCCAAAAAGGAAGAAAGGGCTTTGTTTACATCCTTATCTTTTCTACTTTCGTACTCGGGTTCTTAATTTTGATGATGCATGTAACCAATGCGTCGGTATAACAACTGAGGCAGATTATCGCGCGTAAAAATAAAAAGGCTCATCGAGAGCCTTTTTAATAGAAGAACGAATTTATCTACTCTTTGTGAACTTTGCGTTTAACAGGTTCTGCGTACATCGCCAAAACTTGCTCTTTAAGCTCTTCAGGCACTTTAGCAAGACGAGCCAGAAAGTCTGCTTTCTCATTAGAGACTCACACGCTGTTCATCACCTGCGGCCAAATAATTCGTTGAATGTAAGTGATATTGAGACAAAATCTGCGCGTCGATTTCGTCCGCAAGAGCGTCTGGATTATCCACGGCTGTTTCGATAGGTTTCCCAAAAGCGACGTGGACATTTCCTTTGTCGGCGCTAAACCCTTCAAAAATACTCGCTATATCTTCCCCTTTCGCTTTGACATAACTGCCAAATTGTTTTTTATGAACAAGCTCTCTTGCTTTGGCAATTGCGCAAGGTTCGTATTGGTAGGAGATGGATACCGGTACGATATTTAATTGATTGATGTATTCAGAAAAGGAAAGCTTGAGCTTGCGACCTTGCAATTGCAGCATTTTTATAAGTGCAGGATCGGTGAAATCCACCCCGTCTTTCGCTCGACCTTCTTTTTGCGCAATCCAAATTGAATGACCACTTTGCAGCGAATCAAAAATGTATTCTGAAAGCTGACTCAATGCTCGGAGCATTTCTTTCGGTGCTTTTGCCGAGCGTTTAACGATAAAGCTTTTATTTAAACGCATTAATTCCGTGATGTACGGCACTTGCAGTAAATTGTCGCCAATCGCGATACGAACTGTGTCCATTCCATGGCGATGTAACCCCCAATTAAGCAATGCAGGGTCAAGCACAATGTCACGGTGATTTGAAATGAACAAATAGTGTTTGTTTGAGTCCAGATTTTCAAAACCAGAAAAAGACACTTTCTGAGTCGTTTTATCAATCAGTAAACTCAAATACTTGGCCACTTCAGCTTGCACTTGTGCAACTGTTGTATAATTTCCCCATTTATTTTTTAGCTTCCACCTGACTAAAAAACGAGAAACAGGACGCCAAGCCACTAAAAACGCGGGTAAAGTATATTTCGCAATGACATCTAAAAAATCATTGTCTGCCAACAAGCGCGCAAGCGCTGGAGCAACTTCTTCATCATTGTACGGTCTGATGTCTGCGTATTTATCCACTAAATTACTCTTTTTTTATTCTATTAAATGAAAAGCGGCGCTTATTTTATCGCGCCGCTTTCAATCTGGCTAAGATTATCTAGTCTGACCACTTTAGTTCAAAATCAAAAACTAAGCCGTCTTTTTTTGCCACCGTACCATTAATCTGACCATCAAACCAGCCAATAGCATTGCAGAACCGACACTTAACCACATCGGCAGCACCTCATGTTCCATTGCATTCACAGGGACGACTGAGAATCCAAACTCTGCAATGAGGTAATCGGTTAGAAAACCAAAACCAATGGCAACACCAATTACGCCAATTAAATACGCAAACACCGCTCGTTTACCGAGTTCATTGGCAACAACTCCGATAGTTGCCACATTGGTAGCCGGTCCGGCAAGCATAAATACTAGGACAGCACCTGGTGATACCCCTGCTAACAACAACCCTGCAGCTATCGGTGTAGAAGCTGTTGCACAGATGTACATCGGGATGCTGATTAAAATCACCACGACCATGGCTAAGATGCCATTGCCCCACTGTCCGAGAAACTCCGGTGGAATGAAAGTCTGAATTAAGGCCGCGAAAAATAGACCTACTAGCAACCAAGTCATCGTGTCGCTTAAGAGCTTACCTGAGCTATATTGTATGGCTTGCTTTAGCTTAGCACTAAGCGAAGCGTTAGGTTCAGCTTGGTCGTTCGTTCCACAGCAGCTACCTTCGCTGCTCTTTGCTGGACTCACTTTTTCTTTACCACTTGCGCAACAACTACTTTGGGACACGTCCTCTATTACCTTGCTGGCACTGCAACAACTCGATTTAGACTTCGCCATAACGTGTGGTTGTAACGCTTCAGACGAACAACACACCTTTGACTCTTCACTCATAGCTTCTGGCTTCATCTCACAACAAGCGGTATGTGCAGGGGTTTTAGCAGACGAAGTACCACTTTCGCTCTCGCTTACTTTATCAACATTTGATGTAGCACAAGTATTTTTTTTAGTGCTACAGCATGATGTATCTTTATTACTAGCATCGGCAGTGTCACTCATCGACGCTTTATCTGCAGTAGGCGTTAATTGCGACTCTTTTCCAACCAAGATCCCTGCCACAATTGCACTTGTAATTGCCGCTATTGGACGAATTACAGCCATAAATGGTCCCAATAGTGCATATGAAACAGAAATTGAGTCAACACCCGTTTCAGGTGTCGAAACTAAAAATGCCGTCGTCGCACTTTTTGATCCACCAGCGCGACGAAGTCCAATCGCCGCAGGGATGACACCGCATGAACAAAGCGGCATGGGCGCACCAATGAAAGCTGCTTTCACGGTTGTCCAAAAACCCTCTTTACCTAGATGCTTTGCCAAAAAATCTTTTGGAATAAAAACGTGAATAACACCGGCTATAAACAGACCGAGCAACAACCAAGGTGCCGAAAGGACAAATAAATGCCAAAAATTAAGAATGATGTCCATCTAACTCCTCCAACGTCGTTAAAATTGAGCAATGCTCGGCAGGTTCAGCACCTCCACAGCACCGTTCGGCAAGCACCGTTAAGCTACGTTCAAAACATTGCAGCTCGCGGATACGCTCTTGAACCAGCGTTAACTTAGCTAATGTAATCGTTTTCACTTCATCACATTGATATTGCTGTTTATCAATTCGAATTTTTAGTAATTCTTTTATTTCAGACAAGCTAAATCCAACTGCTTTTGCCCGCAGCACAAAACGTAATTGTTGTTCTTGAACTTCAGCGTAATCACGGTATCCTGAATCAGTTCTAGCGCTTGCTGAAATCAACCCATTGTTTTCATAATAACGTAACGTGTCCGTTGAAATATTCAAACGTTTTGCCAGTTCGCCTATTTTCATGTCCACTCCAGATTGTTTACCATATTGCTTAGTATAAACCTTGGAGTACACCCCAAGGTCAAGCCTCTAAGTCAACTTTGTTGGAAAACAGATGAAAATTGCAATTTTGGATACTCAAACGCTCGGGAATACTTCGCTTGAGGTGTTAACTCAACTTGGAGAACTCATGTGTTATCCAATGACGTTACCAGAGCAAACCTCTGAACGTATAAGGGATGTAGATGTAGTAATAACAAACAAAGTTATACTAGATAAAGAAATCCTTGAGGCTGCGAACAACCTTAAACTGGTTTGTATTGCCGCAACAGGAACCAACAATGTCGACTTAGCCGCGGCAAAATCGCTTGGCATCGCTGTGTGTAACGTCGCAGGCTATTCAACACCATCCGTCGTTCAACACACATTTACATTACTTGGCAATTTAATGACAAACATGCATCGCTACATCGCTGATTGCCAGCTTGGCCGTTGGCAACAAAGTGATATGTTTTGTCGATTGGACTATCCGATTTCGGAACTACAAGATAAAACTTTCGTGGTTGTCGGGTATGGTAGCTTAGGGCAAGCGGTTGCAAGTGTTGCTCAAGCATTTGGTGCAAACGTAATTATTGCAGAGCAAAAATCAGCAACGTCAGTTCGCGAAGGTCGAGTCGCGTTTAACGACGCGCTTGTTATGGCTGATGTAGTTTCGATTCATTGCCCACTCAATAGTCAAACTCAGAATTTAATATCAACGCCCGAATTCAACTTGATGAAACACTCTGCATTTATTGTAAACACTGCCCGCGGAGGAATTGTTGATGAAGCCGCATTGGTGTCAGCATTAGAAGCGGGACAAATCGCAGGCGCCGCACTGGACGTCTTGAGTAAGGAGCCTGCTCAGCAGGACAACCCTCTTTGCCACTATCAAGGTTCTAATTTATTGCTGACTCCTCACACCGCTTGGGCAAGCCAAGAGTCGATAACTCGGTTAGTGAATGAAATAGCTAAAAACATCATGGCGTATAATTATAATGAACCACGTAATAGAGTGGTTTAATTTCCAAAAAATTAAGATATTTCGCTAACTTTTCTGTTGATTTGGCTAATAGAAAAACGATAAAAACTATATCTCATTGATAAATAAAAACATAAAATATTGGCAAACAATTTGCGTTAGAACAACAAAGCAAAATGAATTCTAAAAAGGGATAAAAAATGAAAAAAGTACTTTTGAGCGCCTTGGTCGCATTACCATTATTGTCTGGTTGTGTTGTCGCGGTATCTGATGGCGAAGTAGAACACAGTTGGAGCAATCAAAAATCAGATTGGCAAGATACACAACGAAGCAATCGCGATAAAATCGCAAAGTTAGCGCTCGGAACAGAATACAACTCAGTCATTTCACAGTTCAGTACACCCGATTTTTCTGAGTCGCTTGAGAAAAATGAGGTTGTCTATCAAATTCTGTACTTTGCAACGCAAAGTAAACATTCAGATGGAAAAGTAACCAAAGACGAGTGTACTCCATTACTGTTCAAAAATGGAAAGTTAGCCGGTTTTGGTGAAACCGCGCTTAAACAATTGTTATAGAACACATAAAGCGAGAGGCTCAATGCTTTGAGCCTCTCGCTTTATTCAGGTGATACTTAAAACGGTTCGATATTCACTCTTCAAACAGTCATCTTTTACCGTACGACCAACTCAAATTTGCTTTGCACTTGCCCTGCCTTCAACAAAGCCGAATCTGCAAGTTCATAAACATCACTTGGCTTGTCACCAAAATGATCTTTCAAAAGCACGCCACCGATACTCAGACTAATAAATGCACTGATTGGCGATGCTTGATGCGGGATTTCAAGCTGTTCTACAGCCAAATGAAGAGCCGAAGTACATTGCATTAGTTGAGGTTCACTCTGTTTAGTTAACACAACGGCAAAGCGCACACCATCAAATCGGGCAACAAAGCCTCCAAACTCATTTACCGTATGTTCTAATTGATTCGCGACTTTGACTAAACACCCATCACCTTGAGCGTAGCCATGTTTGTCATTGTACGATTTAAAGTAATCGATACTGATTAATAGAAATGCCAATGCTTGCTGCGATTGCACAGCTTGCTGCCAAAGCACACTTAGGTTTTCTTCAAGCGCTCGACGATTTGGGATTTCAGTCAACCCATCAATATTGGCTAAACGACCGAGTAAGTCATTTTTCTTTTTAATCGTAAGATGGATTTTTACCCGCGCTTTGATAATTGCAGGGCTGTATGGTTTTGTAACGTAATCCACGGCGCCAAGCTCGAGCGCTTTTGCCTCATCTTGAAAGCTATGACTTTGCGATACAATGATGATTGGGATATTGTAAGAGTGAATACAGGTTTTGCATTTTTCTAAAAGTTCAAACCCGCTACCATTGCCCATTAAGATATCAAGTAGAATCAAATCCACGTTCTTTTTGCTTAGTACGGACTGCGCCTCTTCACAACTGCCACACACAACAATGTCGTAGTCATCATTTAGGGTGTTTTCCAACACCAAACGATTGAGAGGATCGTCATCAACGACTAATATCTGGGCGCTCTTGTTCATCACTTTCCTCGCGATGTTTTGAGATAAATTCACGGACTTGAACGAGTGCATTAACCAAATTCGTTATGTTTTCGTGTTCAAGAGTCTCTGACTTTCCCTGTTGCTCCACAATTCTAGCGGTCGCTGCCAAGCGCTTGAAACCAAGCCCCGCAGCCGTCCCTTTAATACTATGAGCAATCTGCCCTAACTGATTTATGTCTTGTGTTTCACATAAACTTTGTTTCTGTTCTTCTACAAGCTTAGCAAACTTTTTAAGCATTACACCGAGTAAATTACGATTCCCCATCATTTGAGATAACGCAAAAGCTTCATCATAAAAAGGCTCATGGGTTAACAACAATTTATCGATGGCTCTGAGTAGTCCCACTTTGTCGATAGGCTTCGTTACAACGCCATTCATCCCAGCTTGCTCAGCTTGATTCGTCTGCTGAATTTCGATGTCTGCGGTTAACGCTAGAATTGGCATTTGATTTTTTGGAATGACTTCTCTTATTTGTTTTGTCAATGTGAAGCCATCAATATGTGGCATATGTATATCCATCAAAACGGCATCCGGCTTGAGTCGTGTGATTAGCTCAAACGCATCTAGCGGTTCTTGGCATGTCACCACGGATGCGCCTAGAATTGACAGCATGTTCTGTGCAATTTTTAGGTTCAGCGGGTTATCATCAACCACGACGAGTAATGCACCGACGATTGACGAATTAACACTCAGTTCATTTTCCCGAGTTTCACCTTTGCAAATTCGTTCACACGCCGTTTGCCAAAATCCTTGTTCAGGTAGTTCAATAACTTGCACATCCAACCCAAGAGTACTTATTTCCTCAGCAATGGCGGACGTGGCATATACATGAGCAAGTCCATGTTCCTGCAAATTTTGGATCCAAGCTAACTCTGCGGTCGATGGTGAATGCTCAAGCAATAGCCAAAGACGCTCCAGCGTATGGTGCTGAGATAAAAATGTTTCTATTGAGGACATATCCATTAACCAAGGCGCTATGTAGTTTGGTCCTTGTTGTTCAAGCGCACTCAATAGTGGGATCTCTTGTTGGGGTGCTTTAAGCGGTGCTTCTAGATTCAACGAAAAAAAGAAACGACTCCCTTTCTTATAACTGCTCTCGAGTTCAATTTCTCCACCCATCAACATGACTTCATGCTTCACAATCGCGAGTCCCAAGTCCAATACCATCATACTGCCTTGCACTCGAATCATCGCCTTGAGTAAACGCGTCAAAAAGCTTTTCTTGCTCTTCAGCTTTTATGCCGATTCCAGTGTCTTCAACTGAAAACTCAATACGTTGATGTTCTTGTGATTGCCCAACAAGCTTAAGCTTAAGGGCGACATTCCCAGATTCAGTGAACTTCACTGCGTTACTCAGCAAATTCAAAAGCACTTGCTTTAACTTGCTAGGGTCGCCTTTCAAGGTCGGGTTGATTTCTCTGTCCACAACGTAGTCAAATTGTAAGCCCTTTCGCTGACATTGAACCTCAGTCAGCGTTTTGCAGGTGTCGACCAAATCCATCAACAAGAACGGTTCTTCGATTAGTCGTCCTTTTTGACTCTCTACTTTTGCAAAATCTAGAATACTATTTAGCATGCCTAGGAGTTGTTTAGCTGCATGGTCAATTTTGCTTGCGCTGTCACTGGTTTGCGCATCTTGAGTACGTGCACGAATAAGCTCAGAAAGTCCTAAAATTGCATTCAGCGGAGTGCGTATTTCATGGCTAATGTTGGCAATAAAACGACTTTTTGCCAGTGTTGCCCGTTCGGCGGCTAAGCGCGCATTCGTCAAAGCCGTAATATTTTGGACGTTAAGAACGAAATATTGTGGTTGATGTGCAGCATCCCAAACAAGCGAACCACTCAGTTGCAAATGACTGTAAGGCGCGGATTGCTCGACTGTAACGTGCAACACTTTCTTATGTTCTTGTAGCAATTCACTGAACATATCCGCAATTCGGGGATAATCTTTTTCCATAAATAATTGCGAGAGCGGCTTACCGAGTTCAGGATTCTGATTTGAGAAAAATCGTTTTGCAGCTTTGTTCAACTCGATAATCGTGCCATCAATCGCAATAAGTAAGACAGCATTGGCGGCAAATTCAATGGCTGCTCGGAACTTAGACTCCGATTGCTTGAGCGCATTCAGCATGTTGTCTATTTCTGTGATGTCGCGTAACACCGTCATTGAACCGAGAATTTTTTGTTCGTGATAAAATGGCGACAGGCGCACTTCGAAGACTTTTTCGGCGAACGTCAATTTGAGGCTCTTTTACTTCATTATGTACTAAGAAGTCTTTCTCCAAATCCAGTAACTCAAGATATTTATCCGTGACTTCGTCATGCGTTCGCCCGACCAAATCATTACGACTGAAACCAATAAACGATTCAAAGGCGCGATTACAACCAAGAAAAGAACTGTCGATGTTCTTAAAATAGATTAAATCGGGCACACTATCGAGCATAGTATTCAGCAGCGATGTTTGTCTGTCTTTCGCCTCTAAGCTACGTTCTAGTGCTCGTGTTTGCATACGAAGCATTTGATCAAGTTCAACGTTACTTTCTGAGATTCGAGTCAATAACGACTGCTTTTGTGCAACCACTCGTTTAATACGACGAAACCAAGGCAACCACGCGCGTGGGATACTGTAATTTGGATCGGTTGCAGCCACATCTTGACTCACCAAGTAGCTCACAAATTGCTCAACGGGCTTTATAAATAATCGTAAACTCAACCAAAAAAGCCCAAGCGCAGTTAATAATAAAAAGAGACTCAAAAAACCAAACTCAAGCAATTGTTCATAGCGAATAACTGACTTAAACATCGATTCTGGCTCAAAGTAAGCGACGTTGATAGGACGAGCTTTTGTGCGCGTTAAGAATATCCCGCCAAACCAAGAACCAGAATTGGCCTCTGTACTTGGCCAAACTAAAGGCTGTTCACTTGAAGGCCATGAACTTGCTAGTTGCTCGTTATATTGATTGTATAAACGAAGTTCACCTTCAACGACTGAGCGCTGCTCCATCCAATGACTTAGTTGGGTTAAATCATAGATAAGTAATAAATAACCTGATTCGTCGCTCAATCGCAGCTTGCCCAATGCAAAATAGGCATGTTTATTGATGTTAACGACGTGGCTTCCTGCGATAAGTCCCTGTGAAAAATCAGGACGTAACTCGTGATTGATCAGGCGAGTTAACAATTCACTGCTGCTTTTATCACGCCGTTTCACAAACGCCATGCCCTGTTCATTCACATAGGCAATCGCTTCTAAATTAGGACTTAATGACAATGCGCTGGTGAACACCGGTCCAAGTGTATAGAGTGAAAACCAATATTGACGAGACATAGGCGCAGCATTAAATGCCCCTGTGCCAACGACTTCACCAAGGTCATTATTTAATGATTGATAGTAATAGTTTTCAAATTGCGATACTGCTTCAAAATGGCTGTCTTTAAATGCATAACTCAGCGGTTTTGAAACGGTCGATTCGATACTGTCGAAAACATTCTTTGCTCGGTCTAGCTGAGCCTCAATAAGATTATCGACCACTAACATGGCATCAACGCGAGATTGATAAGCCCGTTCAAGTTTAAGCTGGTAAAGGTGTAAACAAAGGATGGCCGCCACAACGACAGGTAAAAGCACCGCCACGATGATTGCCCGCTTGTAATGTTTAAGAGGCGTGAAGTGCATCAACAGTCCTTAGTTGGCCAGAAGTTATTGATAAATAGACTATCTGGCCAACTAAATGAACGCAAGTTATAAGTTTTCTTCGGCAAACGATGCCAACCGGCTGCGTACCACGCCATTGAGATTGATCGTTGCGCTGCCTTCGAAATCTTTAAATCGTTCGACGATGTAGGTTAGACCGGAGGTAAGTGGTGTAAGGTAGTTACTGTCAATTTGCGCCAAGTTTCCTGTACAAATCAGTTTCGTTCCTTCACCGCATCGCGTAATGATGGTCTTCAACTGAGACGCGGTTAGATTTTGACTTTCATCCAAAATGACAACCGCATTTTGTATGCTTCGACCACGCATAAAATTCACGGATTTGAATTGAATGTTTGCCTTTTCCATAATGTAATTTCGGCTGGTTGCCGGACTTTCATCGTTTTTATGAAGTACTTCTAGCGTATCTGTTATTGCAGCAAGCCACGGTGCCATTTTCTCTTCTTCAGTACCTGGAAGAAAACCGATACTTTCGGCAATTTCAGGCGTATTACGCGTCACAATCACTTTGTCGTATATCCGTTTTTCAATGATCATTTCAAGTGCGCTTGCAAGTGCAAGTAAGGTTTTACCACAACCCGCAGGACCCGTTAAAACCACCAGCTCAATGTTTGGGTCAAGCAATGCATCCAACGCCATCCCCTGATATACGTTTTTGGGTTTTACACCCCATGCCATTTGATGTAGTAAACGCTCAACACCCAAATCTTTAATGGTGATGTGTTCTTCATCGTAACCAGTCACTCGCGCCGCAAAATGTTCTGTGTCATCCACTAAGTATTCATTACAAAATACATCCGGTAATAGTGACTTAGGAACGTGGTGATAGGTATCGCGGCCATTTTGTTCTGTTTGGCAATCGCCAACGCTTGCCCAAAAGTCTCCTTGAAAGCGTTTAAAGCCCGTGCTCAATAATTTGATGTCATCAATAAGTTGGTCGGTACGGTAATCTTCTACATAGCTAAGACCGGCACCTTTCGCCTTTAGGCGCATATTAATGTCTTTCGTTACTAAGACTACTTTGGTTGAGGTGTGCTGTTTTTGCATTCTCACCGCACAATTGATGATGCGATGATCATTTTCATTGCCCGGCAGACCGGAGATGCTGTCAGGATATAAATGGTCGTTTACTACAATAAGCTGGCCTACTTTCGACGGTTTCCCATCAACCCGTTTATGAGACGGTAGCCTTACCCCTTCTAACATTTGCTCGGGTGACGCGTCTTTTAACACTTCATCAAGCGCCCGTATTGCCACTCTCGCATCACGACTTACATCTCGCTTTCCATCTTTAATATGATCAAGCTCCTCAAGTACAGTCATCGGTATAACAACATCGTGTTCTTGGAAGGAGAGAAAGGCGAGAGGGTCGTGGAGTAGTACGTTGGTGTCGAGCACGTACATTTTATTGTCGTTATCGTTGGCTTTTCCCATAGCGCGCTCCTGTCGTTTATGAAAAAGTATGCTATACCCATTCACACTGCGTACGTCGTTAGTGAATAACCTTACACCAACCTCACAACGTAAGTGGCTATAGTTCAAGTTTAGTCTATTTGTCATAAAAGTCTGTTTGATGACAAAAAAATTTACGTACTTGAGTTTCAAACTTAGTCAAAATATCACTTAAGATTTAAAGAGTTACAGAGGCCCTGTTTTAGAAACCATTAAGAAATTAGGATTAGTTGGCCGAACGCACATTTCAAGTTAATTAGCAATATTGAACATGTAGAGCCTAATGGGTAACATAGCCGCCTTTTTTCTGCGAAGACATCTGCATAAGACGAGATAACGATGAATTTTTCTTTAGGTCAGCGCTGGATCAGCGATACAGAATCGGATTTAGGTCTAGGAACCGTAGTTGCTATTGAGGGCCGCCAAGTCACACTATTGTTCCCTGCTTGCGGTGAAAACCGCGTATATTCGATGCAAGAAGCACCCGTTACGCGTGTTATTTTTAATCCGGGCGATGTGATCCGCAGTGCAGATGAATGGGAATTAGTGGTTGAAAAAGTAGAACTTGAAGGTGCGTTATTGTGCTACCACGGTAAACGCGTCGACAATGAAGAAAACGCCACACTCAAAGAAGTTTTTTTAGACCACTTTATTAAATTCAATAAACCTCAAGACCGTTTGTTTGCGGGTCAGGTTGATCGATTCGAACACTACACATTGCGTTACCAAAGTTGGCAACATCGCTACAATGCCGAACGTTCGCCATTAAAAGGCTTGGTTGGTCAACGAGCAAGCTTGATCCCACACCAGCTTTATATTGCGGAAGAGGTTGGTAAACGTTTCGCACCTCGCGTCCTTTTGTCAGATGAAGTAGGTCTTGGTAAGACGATTGAAGCGGGTATGATCCTGCACCAACAAATTTTATCCGGTCGTGCAAACCGTGTCCTGATTGTTGTACCAGAAAACTTACAACATCAATGGTTGGTTGAAATGCTACGTCGCTTTAACCTTCGCTTCTCTATTTTCGATGAAGAGCGTTGTGATGAGGCGTTCGCGGACTCATCAAACGTGTTCGATACCGAACAACTTGTCTTAGTCAGCCTTGAATTTATTACTAAAAAACGTCGTTGGTTTGAACAAGCAACTCTGGCTGATTGGGACTTACTTATCGTCGATGAAGCACATCATCTTACGGTAGAAAAAGACAAGCCATCTGTTGAATACCAGCGCATTACAGAACTTAGTCAAGACATCGAAGGCCTGATCTTGTTGACTGCAACGCCTGACCAACTTGGCCATCAAAGCCACTTTGCTCGTCTACAACTTCTCGATCCAGATCGTTTTTATGATTACGAGCAGTTTGTTGAAGAAGAAAAGCATTACAAGGACGTCGCAGATGCTGCAAATCAATTGCTCCAAGGCGGGCAACTTGATGCTGCAGGTGAAGCAACGTTGACGACTTTGCTTAAAGAAAGTGACATTAAACCGCTACTCAGTGCAGTGAACGAGGGCGACGAAGAAGCAAAACAAGAATTGCTGAATATGTTGCTCGACCGTCATGGTACTGGCCGTATTTTGTTTAGAAACAGCCGTAGCGCTATCACGGGTTACCCAAGCCGCGCACTCAATAGCTACCCATTGGCGATGCCAAAACAATACCTAACTGCAATCAACGTGTTGGGTAACATGGGTGGTTTACAAAATGTGCAAGGCCGCGCTCGTCGCGCTCTATTCCCTGAGAAGATTTTTCAGGAATTTGAAGGCGAAAGCAGCAGCTGGGCCATGTTTGATCCACGCGTCGAATGGCTGATTGATACCCTAAAAGCGCTTAAGCATGAAAAAGTGCTCTTAATTTGTGCAGAAGCACAAACTGCGATAAGCCTAGAGCAAGTCCTTCGAGAGAAAGCAGGCATCAAAGCCGCGGTGTTCCATGAAGGTATGTCGATTATCGAACGTGACCGCGCTGCCGCATACTTTGCCGACGAATATGATAGCGCGCAGGTTCTACTGTGTTCTGAGATTGGTTCTGAAGGTCGTAACTTCCAGTTCTCACACCATTTGGTGTTGTTTGATTTACCACTCAACCCTGATTTACTTGAACAACGCATTGGGCGCTTGGACCGTATAGGCCAAAAGCACGATGTGCAAATTCACGTTCCTTACTTCGAAAGTACGGCACAGGAAGTGTTGCTTCGCTGGTACAACGAAGGTCTGGATGCGTTTGAAAAGACATCGACCACCGGACAACTGCTGTATGGTGAGTTCTCTGAGGAATTACTAGAGCTAATCGCGACACATAGCTGTGATGAAGACACGCTCGATCCATTACTTGAACAAGCTGCGAAGAAAAACGCAACGCTACGTAAACAAATGGAACAAGGCCGAGATCGCTTATTAGAGACTCCATTCATCGGGCCAAGGTCGTTCAGAAAAACTGGCTGAAGAGATTGCTGAGCTGGATGACCAAACCATTTTACCTGTTTACATGATCAAGGTTTTTGATTTATTTGGGGTCGCACAAGAAGATAAAGGCGAAAATACCATTATTTTAAAACCGACTGAGCACATGATTAATCCGTCTTTCCCATGCTTAAAGGACGACGGCATTACCGTAACATTTGATAGAGCCACGGCGTTGTCTCAAGAAGATGCTCACTTCATTAGCTGGGATCACCCAATGGTTAGCGGTACATTTGAGATGATCTGCAACGATGATTTCGGTACCGCCTCGGTTGCGCTTTTACGAAATAAAAAGCTACCAGCTGGAACATTCTTTGTTGAGTTGATTTATATTGCTGAAGCTTCAGCACCTAAGTCTTTGCAGATTGGTCGCTTTTTGCCGCCAACTCCCGTCAGACTCTTGATGGATAAGTCCGGCAATGACCTTGCGCAAAATGTGCCTTTTGATGGTTTTAACCAACAATTGTCAGCCGTAGGTCGTCAAACGGCCAGTAAACTTGTAAATGCATTGCAAACGGTTATCCATCCATTGTTGGTTAAGGGTAATGAAGTTGCACACGCACAGATGGCAGACATTCAAGCGAATGCTCGTGAACATATGGAAACCGAATTAAGCGAAGAACAAGCTCGTTTGGTCGCGTTAAAAGCCATCAATCCGAACATTCGTGATGAAGAGATACAATTCTACGATAGACAAAGAACGCAATTACTTGCGCACATTGAAAAAGCACAAATGAAACTCGATGCTATCCGTGTCATTGTCGTGACACACGAATAATTTCACACATTGAAAGGGAACTTAGGTTCCCTTTTTGTTTTCGCAGCTAAATCCCGACGTCGGTAATTTCGTCGTACCAAATACCATATTTGTCTCCTTGCCATTTTAACAACGAGTACAAATATCCCGATGCCAATAGTAACAATCCGCCAACGAGCGCGGCTTCACTAAAAAGGCCAAGAATGCAAAAAACAAAACCAAATAGATGGCAAACCACCTCGACTCTTACCGCGGTAACACGACGTGGCCGAAACTGGAGATAATTCCAAGCAAACCAGAGCTTAAGTAGCAGCGGTAATGCTTTCCACGTATCTGATTTTCTGTCCAGTAAAAGCGACTCCTGAGTCAGGGTGTCAACACTTACATCCAGCGCCGCTGCGAGGCATTTTAATGATTCAACACTGGCATTGGCGCCATTTTCAATACGTTGGAAGGTTCTTACGTTCAACCCTGATATTTCTGCCAACTGTTCTTGTGACAAATGACGACTGATCCTCAATTGTTTTAAGATCATATCCATAACTCCTTGCTAGTTATCAAATCGCTCATGGCTAACACGTTATCTGATTTTAATCTAAATAACCCCGACATTTACCCGACATCAATCGAAAAGGGATAAACATCTTGGGCAGTCTGAGTAAATTGCGATCAATGATCGCCAAGAGCGTCTTAACGGTAATCTTTTAAATTTAACAACGTAAATTCCTCATCCGTATTCAGCTCACCAACACGTTTCACCATAAGATACCATTACTATTACATTGAATATTACTACTAATCATAGAGTTACAAACAATTGACATTGAGTTCATATTCGGTACTAATACGCATCTAGAAGTGCTTTAGGCTTCTCAACTAAGGAATTATTGTTTTTTCCACTTCATTTTTTAAAAGGATATAAAATGAAACTACGTTCATGGTTAGCTGCTACAGCTTTTTCGATAACCTCATTTACCATTTCAGCATATGATCACTCAACAATTGATCCCGTCGCCGCTGAAAGGGCTGGATTCAATCTACAAGGCCTACAGTGGCTAAATGGCTATAGTGCTCAAAATGAGTTCTCTTTTAACGACCAGAATCAATGGGCTGGAGTTCGTTGGGCCACAGCAATTGAAGTTGAAGCACTTTTAGCAAACGCCAATTTAGATGATTTAGATAGCGTATTTTTCAATACTGACAATAATGAAGTCGTTGAGATACATTACGGTGGAATTGGTTGGGTGAACGCAAGTGGGTATAATTGCCTTTCAAATGAAGTACTCAGAACGTTTGAGACAGTATGTAAGACAACTAAAGAATTCAACTTTTCACTTACACATGCAGACGAATATCGTTTTGGCTACGCCGATTGGAGTAAAAAAACATTAAATCTATTAGTAAAAATTCCAAACTATACGCCGCCAAAATCAGCGAATGAATGGGATGGATTATTAAGCGTATCAGCCTCTGATGGACCTCAACTCGATTTAAGTGGTTTAACCTGGATGCGTTACCCGATGCTCCAAGGCATGTCATCCCTTGATATTCGCCAAGCACTGCAACCCGGTGGAAGTTTAAGTGACTGGCGCTTTGCGACAACAGAAGAAATGATAGCATTATTTCGCTCGGACAAAACAGGTGAAGTCAATCGAGTTTTCTTAGGCAGTAAAGGCGATCACATGTACATGGCCTACCATGGATTCAACGTCAGTAAGTCAGATTGCTCTCCGCTATCTATGGAAAAGACTCCTTTGGGAGAAGATCAGGTATGTACGGTGCTAGTTCCTAGTAGCGGCGCACCTGCTTACGATCAAGACCTTAGTCGAGACATATACTATTCATTTACTAAATCTTTTATATTTTTACCTGAAGACAAACAAATAGCGTTAATGGCTGGACTCCTTCCTATGCTAGTGAAAGAATAACACATTGGAGTAAAGAGAGACCTGTCTTTCTTTACTCCTCCCTCGCTCGAAATGTCAGACGCTCTTGCTCTTATGTAACAATCAAGATAAATCATTCGCCCCTTTCCCTGTTTTTTGCCTCTCGGTCCGTGCTTTTATTCCAATCAACTTGCCATTACAATAACGCTCGCTGAATTTCAGGAGAAGCACTGTGTTACTGCACTATCACCCACCATTGGATCCTTACTTATCTTTCTTATACCAAGATGACGACATCTTGATCATTGATAAGCCCAATGGACTTCTGACGGTGCCGGGGAAAGATCCTGCACACTCGGATAGTGCGATTACTCGCGTAAACCGCGTTTTTCCATCCGCAAGAATTGTTCACCGCTTAGATATGGCAACCTCTGGGATTTTATGTATTGCAATGAACAAGGCCGCACATCGTGATTTAAGCATACAATTCCAAGACCGAAAAACCGCCAAGCGATACGTTGCTCGAGTGCTTGGTCACATCAAAGATGAGCAAGGTTCTGTTGAAGAACCTTTGATTTGCGATTGGCCAAATCGACCGAAGCAAAAAATTTGTTATGAAACGGGAAAACCTTCACTGACTCATTGGCAAGTAATTGAGCGCGAAGAAAATGCTACCCGAGTCGCTTTGACTCCGATTACTGGTCGGTCACACCAACTTCGCGTGCACATGCAATCGATTGGGCACCCTATTTTGGGCGATAAATTTTATGCAACGCCCGAAGGATTAGCTCAGGCTCCAAGGCTGCAACTTCATGCTGAAATGTTGCAAATCGCTCACCCAGTTACTAAGGAACTTTTGACCTTTACTTGTTGTGCTCCATTCTAGCTCTTAGTGACCATGTCTTGATGTTGCGTGTACTACGCTCTATTTATCGTTAAATACGTCATCCAAGTACGTTCACCACAACCGAATAAAATTTAAACATATGACAGTTGTCATCTTCAATTGGTGACAACTGACACTCATTTTTTCTCTTATTTTCGACGACACTTTGCTCACTTACTCTTTTGGTACATAAGGAAGCATGTGATGAGCAACCCCATAATTCAGGTTCAAGACCTCTGTTTTAGCCGAGGAAATAAGCCAATTTTGAGCTATTTAAATCTATCGGTCTCACGTGGTGAATGTATCGCCATACTCGGACCTAATGGTGCAGGGAAATCAACGTTTATCGACTTGTTACTCGGGCGTCTCGCTCCAAGCTCTGGTAATATTCAGGTACTTGGTGCAGCTCCCTCTCATCGGAAAAACAAAGACAAGCTGGGTGTTATGCTGCAAACCGCGACCTTACCAGGGAACACTCTGGTGAAGGAGTTCATCCAACTTTTCCGATCCTATTACCAGAATCCAATTAGTCACGCTCAAGCATTGCAATACAGCGGATTGCAAGAGGCCCAACACCAACGCTTTAGTGAGCTTTCCGGAGGCCAAAAACAACGCTTACTGTTTACCTTAGCTGTACTTGGCAATCCTGAACTCATTTTTCTCGACGAGCCTAGTCTCGCTATGGATGCATTGATGCGACGAGAAATGTGGTCACTGATACACGCGCTAAAACAAGCCGGTAAAACCATTATTCTCACCACGCATTATTTGGAGGAAGCCGATGCACTCGCCGATAAACTCGTGATCTTGAAACAAGGACAATTTATCGCAACAGGAAGCCCTCAAGAGCTTAAACACCAAAACCATAGCGTAGCGGTGCAATTCACAACCACGACGCCAGCTAACATAGTTGCCAGTATTCTCGACAATGTCGATTTCAATATCCACGAACATCAGGTGCAATTCCAACACGAATCACCTGAAGCTCATTCTGAAAAAGCTGTTTTTAGCGGGTATCGACATCCAGTCATTGCAAGTCACCCAAAAATCACTCGAAGAAACCTTTTTGCAATTAACCGAGGAGCGCGCAGCATGAACATTACTCAATTCAACACATTGATGCCTTTTTGGCTCGAAGCAAAATTCGACTTTTTGAGCGTATTACGTGCGCCTGGGTTTGTGCTCCCCTCGTTGTTGTTTCCCTGCGTCTTTTATATTTTTTTTGGGATTATTTTTAATCATGGAAGTGCCAGCAGTTACCTAATGGTGAACTACTGTGTATTTGGCATTATGGAGTCCTGCGCTATTTAACTTTGGGGTCAACGTAGCTCAAGATAAAGAAAACGGCTGTCTTGCTCTTAAAAAACTTTCGCCTATGCCATCGATTGCTTACGTACTGGCAAAAAGCTCAACGGCACTTTGCTTTTCCGCCGTCATAACACTTTTGCTATTTTCATTAGGTTTGTTATTTGCCGAGGTATCTTTATCACTTTCGCAATGGTTGCAGTTATTCTGTATCGCACTTTTAGGAACTTTACCCTTCTGTTTGCTTGGCTTGTTTCTTGGTTTGTCCGTCCCCTCCAAAGGTGCTCCGGCAACGGTAAACCTTGTCTACCTGCCGATGAGCTTGTGCTCTGGACTATGGATGCCAATAAATCTATTTCCAGAGTTTCTGCAACATTTTGCGTGGATCTTTCCAAGCTTTCATTTATCTCAATTAGGACTTGAGGTTATCGACGCAAGTCAAGGGTATCCCGCTCCTTGGCACATTGGCTATCTCGTTGTTTTTAGCTTGCTCTTTGTTTTTCTGACGTCCAAACAAATGCAAAAACAGTAGTAAACTTTTACCAAATTCGGCCGATACCTAATCAAGTTTGAATATCGGCCGAGGTAAACATGCACCGCAAAGTCTCCAAAATAGTCGCTCCCAAATATCAACCCAGTTTTGGTGTGATTCTAGGATTGATGATGACTTTGTTACTCGCGGCAAGTTTACCGAGTTGGGCAGAAGTTCCTGCACACATTATGCCTGTGCCTTGGACTGAACAGCTCGAGCAGGATATTGCAACAAAGCTACCTGCGGAAGAGCGAAAATCCTATACCACAGAGGAAGATGAAACCTTTTCGGTACTTTATCTTCCCTACATGGCTGCGGTTAAACGGGGCATTGTTATTTTACTTCCTGACTGGCGACAAAGTCCTACATCGATGAGTGGTTTTAGTTATTTGCGTAATGCCTTAACTGATGATGGCTTTGATACCTATGCGGTTGTGGTACCTGAAATCAATTGGCAAGCTGACTTAGCAAAACTCGATGAGGCCGAAGCTGATAAGTCCAAACAGGATAAGCCTGTCGAATTGATTTCAGAAGCCGTCATTGATGACTACAAAAAACGTCTCTTTGCACGCTTTAGTAAAGTATATGAAAACTTAGCAATGCGCTCAGATGAACAACTCATTGTCATCGCCCAAGGCACGAGCGCGGGTGTGTTGGCGGAATATTTTGCTAAAATGCCCTCTCTACGCGTCAATGCGTTCGTTTCTGTCAGCGCAATGATCCCAAATTCAGGTCGCAACAAACATCTTCCCGCAACATTGTCTTTGGTCGGCCCTGCGTTGCTTGATGTGTTTTATTCTACGGACACACCACTTGTGACACAGACCGTTCAAGACCGGAATCGTTGGGACTCGTCGCAATGCTAAATACGATTATCGACAACGCGAGCTATTTGGTCTGTCGCATGAACCAAGCCAACATGAGCGACTAAGAAAAGAGCTTGATGGCTTTTTAAGACAGCTCTAACCGCCTTTTTTTAGGTATTCGTAGGCAGCTTGGATCTCTTGACTCTTCTTTTTCGCTAATTCCATCATGTGTGGCGGCAAACCTTGTGAGACCAGTTTGTCTGGGTGGTGTTGCGACATCAATTTTCGGTACGCTTTTTTGATTTCTTTTTCGTTCGCCGTGCTTTCAAGGCCTAAAACCGCTAATGCACTGGTTCGAGAAACGGCTTGGGTATGCTCAGACGAATTGGCGCGAGAATGTGACTGCTGATGACGATGTTGGCTTGATTGTTGTTGTCTTCTCGAGTGTTCCGATTGGCGTTGCTGACGGAACTGAAATTCGGCCTGATAGCGTTTAATGATAAACAAATAATGCGTTTGTGAGATACCTAAGTGCTTACTTACTTGTTGTAATAACACTTGTTCATGTTCGGCCAAATGCCCATCGCTGTAGGCCATCTGAATTTGAATTTCAAGAAAAAGCTGCAATAAATCAAACCGACGACCAAAGGCTTCGCGAACATCACGAACCGATTCTTTAAGTGAAAAATCAGACTCTTTTCCCGCAGTGAAGGCGCGCTGCGCTTCTTTGCGGTCTTCGCCAAATAACTGCATTTCGTCCATAAACGCTGTTGCCGCTTGAATATGCACTTCACTGACGCGGCCATTAGATTTAGCAATATGCCCCATTACAGCAAAACAACTGGAGAAAAAAAGTGCCTGACGTTCATGCAACTCTTCGCCTTTTGAAAACCCCTGAAAACCACCAACTTTATCAAAGTCTTGTTTGAGGCTTTTGTCGAACATATGGCCGAGATAAAATCCAAGTGCAGCGCCAATAAAGCGGCCAAACATAAAACCAAAACACGTGCCTAATAGTTTTCCCCACATGCTACTGCCCTATTTCCTCATTAATTTTTGCCAAGCGCTCTGGCGTACCTACATCTTCCCAACACCCTAAATACAATTCGGTCGAAATCGACCCCTGTGTGAACTGCGCTCGTAAAATAGGACCTAAAGGAACAAAGCCTGGTTCCACGTTTTTAAAAAAATCAACGTGATAACGGGCTATCCCTGAAAAAGTGTATTTACTTTCATTGAATGGTTGATTGGCAAGCCGAAAATCGCCTTCAGGATGATGTAATGGATTCTCGACTAAAACAAGGTGCGCTTCGCCTGCCATCAACTCCAACTGAGTCATGGCGTGTAAATCATAGTCAGTAAAAATATCGCCATTCAACACGATAAAGCTATTAGAAGCGTTCGCAAGTAGTGGTAAAGCATGCACAATACCGCCAGCGGTTTCCAATCCTTGCTCAGGCTCTTGACTGTAAATGATAGACACGCCGAACGCTGAACCATCACCAAAATACGTCTGAATTTTATCACCTTGCCACGCAAGATTAATCACGATGTCTGTCACACCCGCTTTTTTACATCGCTCAATGTGATACTGTAAAAGTGGGATCCCTGCTACCTGCAACATCGGTTTTGGCATGGTTTCAGTTAACGGCATCATCCGTTTTCCGCGCCCTGCGGCCAAGATCATTGCCTTCATCGAATTTCACCCAACTTGTTTACCATTGCCGGAATTATGTCATGCTCAAGCCAAGATTCAAGCCACTGGCTGTGCTGGAATTTTTTGGAAATATCGAGAATGTATTGGAGTGTAGGAATGATATTCGCGAGATAGCCTGCTTTGCCGTCGCGTAAATAAAGACGACAGAAAATTCCTGCTGCTTTCAGATGCCGTTGCATTCCAGTGATGTCGAACGCACGTGAAAACGCATCAAAGGTTAACGTGCCTGCCACGTTTGCTTTTTGCAGTGTCTCGAACCCGTAATTGAGTAAGGTACCGAGACTCGTTGTCAGGCAGTTTCACGTAACAATCTCTAAGGAGCGAGACTAAGTCATAGCAAAGAGGGCCTTGTACAGCATCCTGATAGTCGATGATTGCCCATTCATTATTAATGCTCATGACGTTACGACTGTGGAAATCACGATGCATCGTCACTTTAGGTTGTGCATTAAACTCCTGAACTATCCAGTTAACTAGTTGATTCCAAGCCGTTTGTTGACTTGCAGACATCTCAACTCCCAACATTTTTTCTACAAGCCACTCTTTGAAAATCCCCATTTCCATTGCAACAAATTCGTCGTTGTATGGTCTCATAGCAGGGTGATTTGGGGTTTTCGCAACCAATGGCAATAAATCAATCAGTGCTTTGTAGTGTTCAATACGATTCGGCTCATTCAATCTGTTCGCCAGGTGAACATTGCCCAAATCTTCTAAAAGTACATACCCGAGTGACAGGTCTTTCGCTACAATGTTTGGAACACGTAAACCTGATAATTGAAATGCCTGATTCAATTCAATAAAAGGGGTTGGATCGACTAGCGCAGGATTGCTAACCATTAAAACGTATTGACTCGATGGCGTTGAGACTCGCCAATATTGTCGAAAACTAGCGTCACCAGTAATAGGCTCACAATCAAAATCGTTAAGCGCGGCGCGATGTAATAAAAAATGTTGTATTGTGCAATCTAAGTCTGTCATGGTTATTCGCGTTTTTGATTGTGGTTGTTACTGTATTTAACCCCAAATTCATTTATTATGTGGGGCTTTAGTTAATACGCATGGATATAGAAGGTTCGCGATGCAAAAAGTTTGGAGTATGTTGATTTTAAGTTCTGCCTCGATTGTGGCAAGCACAACCGCTTATGCCCAAACTCAGAATCAAACAACAACACCAATCACATCTTCCCTTCCTGCAATAAAACTATGCCAAGCTGCAACCCACTCAGTGTGGCAACCTTTACCTAATTTATTGCCTAATGCCATCGACATTCAAGCTGATGACGTTGAATTACAAGGCACTCA
Organism: Pseudoalteromonas xiamenensis; assembly: GCF_017638925.1. Classification (NCBI taxonomy): domain Bacteria; kingdom Pseudomonadati; phylum Pseudomonadota; class Gammaproteobacteria; order Alteromonadales; family Pseudoalteromonadaceae; genus Pseudoalteromonas; species Pseudoalteromonas xiamenensis. Next base: position 2,736,754 of record NZ_CP072133.1, on the reverse strand, counting down.
GAGCGCTGAGTTTAATGGTAATGTTGACATAAACACCAGTAAAATGACATTGCAAGCCTATTCAGCATTGATTGATAAGCAGCAAGGTTTGCTTCATGCGTCTGGTCCATTGGAATATCAAGATAAATTTACCCAAGTGTACAGTGCTGGACTTTTCGCTAACCTGAACGAAAACGCCATCCAGCTACTTGGCGCAGATTATCAGTTAAGCAACCAAATGGGTCACGGTGGTGCTGAAAAGCTGTCAATCAATGAAAATGGCCTGTCTCTCGAAAATTCAACGTTTACAACATGTCCAGGCGAAACCCCCTTTTGGCAAATAGAAGCGGACAGCATCGAACTATCGGCGGACAATGGCTGGGGAGAAACCAAAAACACGGTGTTGAAAATCATGGATGTACCTGTGGTGTACATTCCATACTTCACTTTTCCTATTGATGACCGCAGAAAATCAGGGCTATTACCGCCCACAATTTCCCCTTCAAGCAAATACGGTCTTGAGCTTGTTGCCCCATTTTACTGGAACATCGCGCCAAATTACGATGCGACCATCACGCCGCGATACATGTCTAACAAAGGGCTGCAGTTAATTAGCGAATTTCGCTACCTTACTGAGCAACATCAGGGTCTACTTGCGTTTGAATATTTGGGCAATGATAAGTCTGAAGATAATTTAGACGAACGTTACTTGGTGCACTTCCGTCAATCAAGCGACCTCGACCCGAAATGGCGCGCCAGTTTCGATATGACAAACATCAGTGATGATAACTATCTCACGGATCTTGAAAGTAACTACGCCAACACAACCGATACCCAGTTACAACGTACCGCGCTATTGAGCTATTTAGGCGATGATTGGCGAGTTAACCTCAAGCTACAAAACTTTGAAGTACTCGGCGATCATAAAGAAGCGTATGCCGCGATTCCTCAGCTGAGCTTTACCCGTAAGGTCAATGTAGCACAAGGACTACAGTGGGATTTGAGTGGCGAATTTGCGCATTTCCAAAACGATACTCTGGTGATTGATTCAGCTTCTCGTGTCCACCTTGAACCGAAACTAGCCTATCGTATAGACGACTATGCTTGGACTTTCCTTGCAGAGACGAGCTTATTACACACCTACTACGAACAAAATGGCGACCTCACGGGCACACAATTCGACGAAGAAGTTACGCGTACTGTGCCCAAGGTACGTCTTTATTCAAAGCTCAATTTCGAACGTGATACGAATCTGTTTGTTGAAAATGGCACTCAAACGTTAGAACCGCAACTGCAGTACCTTTACACGCCAAAGCGTGACCAATCAAACATTGGAACTCTACGATACCACGCGTCTGCAAGATGACTTTTTTGGTTTGTTTCGCGATAAACGTTTCTCAAGCGTAGACCGTATTGCTGAGGCGAATCAGTTTACACTTGGTGCGACAACTCGTGTATTCAACACAAAAAATGATGAAGTGTTTAATTTCAGCTTTGGCCAGATTTTTTATCTCAATGAATCGGTGAAACCAAGTCAATTAAGCTACTCCGATACACTCGATGAAACAAACTATAACGCCCTGCTTGCCGCAGAAACCATGTGGCACTGGCATCGCCGCTGGTATTTAGGTGCTGGAGTGCAATACGATACTGACGGGCAAAGTGTAGTGCAATCTCACGTTACGCTCGATTATAAAGGTGACAGTAATCAGCTTGTTCAATTGAACCATCGTTATGTAAATGATGTCTCAGGCTATACCATCGACCAAGTTGGCGTCTTCGCGAGTATGCCGATTAGTGATTCATGGCAAGTTGTCGCGAGTTATCATCGTGACTTAGAAGCGCGTCGAAGCATCGAAAGTTTCTTTGGATTGCAATATGAATCATGTTGTTTTGCGATACAAATTACTGGTCGACGTCAAATTGAAACTGACTTAAACAGTTCAATTGGCCAAGAGGATGCCATATTTAATTCAAGCATCGGCTTTAATTTTGTCTTGAAAGGACTTGGCAGTAACACGCGAAGTGATGTACAAAACCTCTTAAAACGCGGTATCTTTGCTTATAGAAGACCCTATTTCTTAAATAATTAGAATCAGAAGTTTATGAATTTAAAAAAGATAATTTTAGGTGTTTGCCTAAGTTTAAGCGTAAGCCAAGCGGCCATCGCACAACGAGTTGAACTCGATAGAGTCGTGGCAACCGTAAACAACGGCGTGATATTGAAAAGCGAAGTAGATGTTCTTGTTGCTCGAGTTAAGAAAAACGCGGAAGAACAAGGCACAGAGCTGCCTTCAGAAGAAACATTACGCGTTCAGGCTATCGACCGGTTAGTTGATAAAGAAATAATGATGCAGTTGGCAGGCCGCATGGGTCTTGAGATTTCTGATGCTCAGCTTGATCAAACGCTCACCAACATTGCTCAAGAGCAAGGTGGTACGCTTGCTGACCTGCGTAAGACTATTGAATCGTCTGGTGAAAGCTATGCGTCTTACCGCGAAGACATCCGTCGCGAAATTACCACAGGCCAAGTTATGCGTGCAAACGTAGATCGTCGTATTTACGTGAAGTCCACAAGAAATTGATAACCTTATCAAAATCATGGAAACGCAAGGTGGTAACAACGAAGAATATGACATCGGCCACATTTTGATTAAAGTACCAGCAAAAGCAACTGCTGACGAAATTCAAGCTGAACGAGACCGAGCTGATAACGTATTAAAATTACTAAACAAAGGTGAAGATTTCCGCCGTATTGCTATCGCATCTTCGAGTGGTGCTAAAGCACTTGACGGTGGTCAATTGGGTTGGATGGGCATCAACGACATGCCAACACTGTTTGCTGAAGCGGTGAAAGGCAAAAAGAAAGGTGAAGTGATTGGCCCGCTTCGCTCTGGAGCTGGTTTCCACATCATCAAAATTCAAGACATTCGTGGTCAACAACTCGTAGAAACAACTGAAGTACGCTCGCGACATATCTTAATCAAGCCATCGATTATTTTGAGCGAAGAAAAAGCCAAGACGATGTTGGAAGGTTTTTTGAAAGATTTGCGTGAAGGTAAAGCTGATTTTGCCGAGCTTGCGAAGAAACATTCTGAAGACCCAGGTTCTGCACTTAAAGGTGGCGAATACGATTGGACGGACCCAAATACTTACGTTCCAGCTTTCCGAGACACATTGGCGTCACTTGAAAAAGGGCAAATTTCAGAGCCATTCAGAACAACTTATGGCTGGCACATTGTTCAACTTCTAGATAAACGTACGGCAGACAAAACAGAAATCGCTAAACGCAACCGCGCACACGGTATTCTGTTTAACCGTAAGTTTAAAGAAGAGAGCTTTAAGTGGCAGAATGAAATGCGTGAACAAGCGCACGTTGAAGTTTTACCGGCAGATAAATAATGACGTTACGGATTGCGATTACACCCGGTGAACCTGCTGGTATCGGACCTGATTTAGTAGTTAAATTAGCGCAAAAAGCGTGGCCAGCTCAGCTGGTCACGGTGGCTGACAGTCAACTGCTCATCGACCGTGCTAAGATGCTTGGGCTTGCGCTTAACGTCATTCCCTTTGACCCAACAAAACCTGCAGAACCTACGCCTGCAGGGTCAGTATATTGCCTTCAAGTTGATTTAGGTGCTGAAGTAGAACCTGGAAAACTCAATGAAAGTAATGGTCAGTATGTTTTAGACACACTTCGCATTGCCTCTGAGAAAAACATGGACGATACCTTTGCTGCAGTCGTTACCGGTCCTGTACACAAAGGCATAATCAATCGAGCTGGTATCTCGTTTAGCGGGCACACTGAATACTTTGCCCAACAATCGAATACATCCCATGTCGTGATGATGCTGGCAACTGAAGGTCTGCGTGTAGCATTGGTAACCACGCACATTCCTCTCGAATATGTTTCTCGTGCGATTACCGCTGAGCGCCTCAGTAAAGTTGCTCGTATTCTTCATGGCGACTTGAAAACAAAATTTGGCATTGAAAACCCACGTATTCTTGTTTGTGAGATCAATCCACACGCAGGTGAAGATGGCCATTTAGGCCGTGAAGAAATCGACACAATCCGTCCTGCACTTGAGTTGCTCAATCAGGAAGGTATGAATTTCATCGGTCCATTGCCTGCAGACACGCTTTTCCAAGCGAAATATTTAGATAATGCGGACGCGGTACTCGCAATGTATCACGATCAGGGATTACCTGTGTTAAAATATAAGGGATTTGGAAATTCCGTAAATATTACGCTCGGGCTACCTTTTATCCGCACCTCTGTTGATCACGGCACTGCATTGGATTTAGCAGGAACAGGTGACGTTGAAGTCGGTAGTTTTGATTTAGCTATCCGTGAAGCAATTAAACTTGCTACAGAGAAAACACAAAATTCATGAACGATAATGTACACTTAGGTCACCGCGCTCGTAAGCGTTTTGGCCAAAACTTTCTAAACGATGACATGATCATCGACAAAATTGTGACTGCCATAGATCCAAAGCCTGGCGATAATCTCGTTGAGATCGGTCCTGGTCTTGGTGCCATCACAGAGCCTGTTGCAGAGTTATCGGGTCATCTGACTGTTGTTGAATTGGATAAAGATCTTGCTGAGCGTTTGATCCATCATCCTTTTTTAGGCCCTAAATTGACCGTCAATCAAGGCGACGCGATGAAGTTTGATTTTTCATCGCTTATTAAAGACGACAAGAAACTAAAAATATTTGGTAACCTACCCTACAACGTGTCGACTCCTCTGCTGTTCCATTTGTTTGAATTCGTGGACAATGTCGAACATATGCACTTCATGCTACAAAAAGAAGTGGTTAACCGTATGGTGGCAAGTCCAGGTAGCAAAGCATTTGGTCGTTTAAGCGTGATGACGCAATACTATTGCCACGCAATGCCTGTTATTGAAGTACCACCAACGTGTTTTAAACCAGCACCTAAAGTGGACTCAGCCGTCGTGCGTTTGATCCCGAAAGATCCAAGTGCAAGAACGGCGAAAAGTACAAAAATGCTCAACACGGTGTGTTTGGAAGCGTTCAATCAACGCCGCAAAACACTACGAAACAGCTTGTCTAATCTACTCACTGAAGCAGAACTGGCAGAACTTGGTGTTGATGCAACACTCCGTGCAGAAAACATATCTTTAACTCAGTTCATCGCGATTGCTAACTATCTCCATGACAGACAACCGTAATTTAAATTCACCGATAAAGGTTTCTGTCGAAACCTTTTACGTTGAAGCTCAATCCGAGCTCGAACAAGACAAATATGTCTTTGCGTACACCATTACCATCAAAAACCACAGTTTGTGTAACGCAACACTAGAAAGTCGTTATTGGCTTATCACTGATGCAAATGGTAAAGAATCGGAAGTAGAAGGCGAAGGTGTGGTTGGTGAAACGCCCACGATTCGTCCGGGTGAAAGCTACAAGTATACGAGTGGTGCCGTACTCGAAACGCCGGTCGGTACAATGCAAGGCTACTATGTGATGCGTAATGAATTTGGTCATGAATTCCAAGCCCCTATCACGGTCTTTCGTTTAAGCACGCCAAACATTTTGCACTAATCCATGGCAAATTACGTTGTAGGTGACTTACAGGGTTGTTTTGAACCTTTACAGACGTTGTTGGATATCGTCGACTTCAATCCAAGCCAAGACCACTTATATTGTGTCGGCGACATTGTAGCTAGAGGGCCAGATTCACTGGCGTGTCTTACTTTTTTAGAAAAACACGCAGCCAGTGTTTCTATCACCCTTGGCAACCATGATTTGCATTTACTTGCTTGCCAAGCACTCGGAAAAGCACCAAACCCGAAAGATAAGTTAGCAACTCTGTTTGCATATCCCGATAAAGAAAAGCTGCTGTGCTTTTTATCCTCACAGCCACTTGCTCTTTTTCATCATGCATCAAACACGTTGATAAGCCATGCTGGCATTTACCCAACTTGGACAAAAGCACAAGCACTCGCCTTTTCGCAAGAAGCAGCGAGGTGTTACCAAGGCAATAACGCTAAAAATTTTTTTAAAACGATGTATGGTGAAGCTTCAGTAAAGGACGTAGTTTCAAGTGACGAATTTATTCGATTTAGAGCAATCGTTAACATCTTCACTCGCATGCGCTTTTTAGAACCAAATGGAGAACTAAACCTTTCAAATAAAGAAGGTATAGACAGTGATGGATCATTGATCCCTTGGTTTAAACACCCCGCCCTTAAAACGCCACCATGCAACCTCGTCTTTGGCCATTGGGCTGCTTTAGAAGGAAAAACGGAACGTTCTAATATTATAGCATTAGATACCGGTTACGTTTGGGGAGGTGCCATGACATTACTGAATTTAGACACACAAGAATTTATAAAAGTAGATGCAAACATTTAACCTATTTAACTGAAATTATTGCTGACATCTGCTATAAAAGACTTAACTTATCCTACATAATTCCGATAAGTATTCAATTCGATTAGTAAATTTGGAATATTCTATGAATCTAACCGTCAGCCAGCGTATTTGGGGTGGGTTTATCTTCATCACGTTGCTATTACTTATGATCGGGGGTAACTCCTTGATGAGAATAGCAAATATTGACAGCTCCACTCAGTTAGTTAATACCCTGTCTCTACCCGCTTTGGATAAAAGTTCCGAGTTGCAGGTAGAATTCTCATTGATGAGTAAAGTGGCGCAAGGTAGCTTTTACGCCAAATCAGAAGATAAACTTTCAACGTTAAAGGGTGCATTTGCAAAACGTAAAGAAACGTTTGATAGCACTTATCAAGAGTTGAAGACGGTTGTAAGCCATAACAATAATGCGAAGTTAACAAAAAGCGCGAATGAAGTTGGTGAAACCTATCAGGCATTTTTAAAGTCTGTTGACAATCTAATGAAAGACAAAGCGCTTGAATTGTCGCTTAAAAAGTCTACTCGTACACAACTTGAAGCTCTTGAAACGGCTGCTGAAGATGCAAACACGGTCGTGCTCGATATTATCGATTTAGATGGCTTTGCCGATACGGACAAGCGTGCGGTTCAAGCTGCGAATAACATGGAAACGAATTTCACTTCGTTGGTTTCTAAAAGCACGGATATTTTAACGGTTGATAATTTAAACACGCTTGAAATCGTAAAGCGCGAGCAAGCTTATTTCATCACTGAGCTTGAAAAAAGCATGGCGTTACTCACGCCTATCGTTCAAAAACTTGATGCGGATATGTTGAATGACCTCAACAACTATTTCGACGCTGTACAAAAAAATGTGTCGGGATCAAACGGCTTAGTTGAAAATCAACGTCGCCTAATCAATGCGATTGAGATGACGCAAAAAGAATTAGAAGACGCAGAAAAAGCGACAAATGCGGCCTTAACGCAACTTGATGAACTGTTACTTGAAGCCAGTGAAGTTGCTTTCAAATTGCAAAAAGGAGTTCGTGAAGACGTCGACTCTGCGAATTTATGGACGTGGATGGGTATGATCATCGCGACGTTGATCGCAATTGGTGTGGCCTATGCGACGATCAGCAAAATTACAACTCCACTTGCAGAAGTTAACCGCATTCTCGACATTGTTGCTCGTGGTGATATGACCCAACGACTGGATGACAAAGCAAAAGATGAGTTTGGTGAACTTGCTCGCTCATGTAATAGCCTAATCGATAATCTACGTGAGCTTATCACGGGTATCGTATCACGCTCTACACAGCTTGCTGCAGCTTCTGAAGAAACATCTGCGATTACAACAGAATCAAGCCAAGCGATTCGCAACCAGCAGGCACAAGTTGAGCAAGCTGCAACTGCGACGACAGAAATGAGCAGTACATCGCACGGGGTGAGCAACAGTGCACACCAAGCGTTATTAGAAATTAAAAACGCTGATAAAGAAGCTGAGCGTGTTAAAGGTATTTCTAACGAGAACAAACACACTATCGAGCAACTTGCTCGCGAAGTCGATGAAGCTTCTCGCGTTATTAATAAACTTCACCAAGACAGCGCATCTATTGGCAGCATTTTGGATGTTATTCGCGGTATTGCGGAACAAACTAACCTTCTTGCACTTAATGCTGCGATTGAAGCTGCTCGCGCGGGTGAACAAGGTCGAGGCTTTGCGGTTGTAGCGGATGAAGTTCGTTCGCTTGCGAGTAAAACGCAAGAGTCAACGCAAGAAATTCAAACGATGATTGAGTCGCTGCAAAGTGGAGCTCAGGAAGCTGTACATGCAATGTCGAAAGGCAAACATCAAGCAGAGTCGTGTGTTGAGCAAAGTGATTTAGCTGCACAAGCACTTAATTCAATTACTCAAGCCGTTTCTCAAGCTCACGATGTAAGTGAAGAAATTGCGACCGCGGCGCAAGAGCAACAACAAGTGGCACAAGAAATCAGTGAACGTTTAGAGTCAATTGTTGCCATTGCTGAACAAACGGCTGAAGGTGCAAACCAAACTTCCATCTCGAGTTCTGAAGTAGCAAAACTCGCTGAAGAACTTCGTTTGTCGGTTTCACAATTTAAAGTATAAGAGGCGCAGTCCTCTTCACTTTCATCACAATTGGTGATGTTATTGTACTAATCGAAAAAAACCCGCTCATTGAGCGGGTTTTTTATATCTTGACTAATGAGATTAGAATAATGCTTCCGCTTTTTCTACCACATTGTCAACCGTAAATCCGAACAGCTTGAATAGCTCACCAGCAGGTGCAGACTCACCAAAAGTCGTCATCCCTACAATCGCGCCATTTAAGCCGACGTACTTGTACCAGAAGTCGCTAATACCCGCTTCAATTGCTACTCGACGGGTAACTGAACGCGGCAATACACTTTCTTGGTATTCAGCCGACTGTGCGTCAAATGCATCTGTAGAAGGCATTGAAACAACACGAACGCTCTTACCTTTGCCACGCAACACGTCAGCTGCATCAACCGCTAGCTGTACTTCAGAACCTGTTGCAATAAGGATGATTTCAGGTGAGCCATCACAGCTTAGCACGTAACCACCACGCTTAATAGCAGCAACTTGTTCGTCAGTACGAACCTGTTGCTCAAGGTTTTGACGAGAGAAAATGAGCGATGTAGGACCATCTTTACGTTCAATTGCCTGTTGCCATGCAACTGCTGACTCAACTTGGTCACATGGACGCCAGTTAATTAAATTTGGCGTCATACGCATGCTTGCGATTTGCTCAACAGGTTGGTGCGTTGGACCATCTTCACCTAAACCGATTGAATCGTGCGTATAAACGAAGATGCTCGGTTGTTTCATTAACGCAGCCATACGAACGGCATTACGCGCATACTCCATGAACATTAGGAACGTAGCGCCGTATGGGATAAAACCTTTGTGCAGTGCAATACCATTCATGATGGCTGACATACCAAATTCACGTACGCCGTAGAATACGTAGTTGCCTGAGGCATCATCAGCTGTAAGGCCTTTAGAGCCATCCCATAAGGTAAGGTTTGAGCCAGCCAAGTCTGCAGAACCACCCATAAACTCTGGCAATAATGGACCAAACGCATTTAGTGCATTTTGTGACGCTTTACGCGTTGCAGGGTTTGCAGGGTTTGCTTGTAATGACGCAATGTATGCATCCGACTTTTCTTTCCAGTCCGCAGGAAGTTCATTCTTCATACGGCGTTCAAATTCAGCGGCAAGTTCAGGGTACTCAAGTTGATATTGAGTAAATTTAATTAACCAGTGACTTTGCGCTTGCTGTCCGCGAGACGTTGCATCCCATTTCGCATACACGTCTTCTGGAATTTCAAATGCAGGATGCTTCCAACCTAAGAACTCACGCGCAGCTGCAATTTCTTCATCGCCAAGCGGTGCACCATGACAATCGTGGCTGCCTGACTTATTTGGCGAGCCGTAGCCAATTACCGTTTTACAACAGATTAGTGTAGGTCTCTCAGTTTCTGCGCGAGCTGCTTCAATAGCTGCTTTAATAGCATCACTGTCATGCCCATCAACACCACCGATAACATGCCAACCGTAAGACTCAAAACGCTTTACTGTGTCATCAGTAAACCAACCTTCCACGTGACCATCTATTGAAATGCCATTGTCATCCCAAAACGCGATAAGTTTACCAAGACCTAATGTTCCCGCGAGTGAACACGCTTCGTGAGAGATGCCTTCCATCAAACAGCCATCACCTAAGAATGCATAAGTGTGGTGATCAACAATGTTATATTCGCCGCGGTTGAATTGGGCTGCAAGCGCTTTTTCAGCGATAGCCATACCAACAGCATTGGTGATGCCTTGACCTAGAGGACCAGTCGTTGTTTCAATCCCTGGCGCGTAACCATACTCTGGGTGACCTGGTGTTTTTGAGTGAAGTTGACGAAAATTCTTCAAGTCATCAATCGATAAATCGTAACCTGCAAGGTGTAGCAAAGAATAAATCAGCATTGAGCCATGGCCATTTGACAGCACAAAGCGGTCACGGTCATACCAATCAGGGTTATTTGGATTGTGCTTTAGATAATCGCGCCAAAGGACTTCGGCGATATCCGCCATGCCCATAGGGGCGCCTGGGTGACCTGATTTAGCTTTTTGTACTGCGTCCATCGACAAAACGCGGATCGCATTCGCGAGTTCTTTGCGAGATGGCATGAATTCTCCTAGATTAATAGTTCTGCGCGGGTAAATTGAACCCCCATTTTTACTTATTGGGGCCAGTCCTGCAACGCTTAATAATAAGAAAAAATCGGTACAACCTGTAAATTTGTAACCGATTTTAGTTACTTGAAAAAAATTAATGCAGCGCGGACGTCTAGGCGTAAAAAAACTAGGCAACCGCTATCCTTTTCGATAAAATGATGCCCTTAATTTTCGTTGGTGCGCTGTTAACGTAGTTTGTGAGCGCAAAAATAATTGTGAGCTTAAATACAATGGCAAGACATTTATTCACTTCTGAATCAGTTTCTGAGGGACATCCAGATAAAATCGCAGATCAAATTTCTGATGCGGTTTTGGATGCGATTATTGCACAAGACAAACACGCGCGCGTAGCCTGTGAAACAATGGTAAAAACAGGTGTTGCTATCATCTCTGGTGAAGTTACAACAAACGCATGGGTTGATCTTGAGTCAATTACGCGTAAAGTAATCACCGACATCGGTTACACATCTTCGTTCGTAGGTTTTGATGGCGATACATGCGGTATCATGAACCTAATCGGTCAACAATCACCTGAAATCGCGCAAGGTGTTGACCGTTCTAAGCCAGAAGAGCAAGGTGCAGGTGACCAAGGTCTAATGTTCGGTTACGCGACAAACGAAACACCGACTCTTATGCCAGCGCCAATCTACTACTCACACCGTCTAGTAGAGCGTCAAGCTGAAGCTCGTAAGTCAGGTATTCTTCCTTGGTTACGTCCAGATGCGAAATCTCAAGTAACGTTTATCTATGAAGATGGTAAACCGGTTGCAATTGATGCCGTGGTGCTTTCAACTCAACACAACCCAGATATCAAGCAAGAAGACTTAGTAAATGCGGTAATGGAAAACATTATCAAGCACACGCTTCCTGCTGAGCTGTTAACTGAAAACACGAAATATTTCATTAACCCAACTGGCCGTTTTGTTATCGGCGGTCCAGTAGGTGACTGTGGTTTGACTGGTCGTAAAATTATCGTAGATACTTACGGTGGTATGGCTCGTCACGGTGGTGGTGCATTCTCAGGTAAAGATCCATCTAAAGTTGACCGTTCTGCAGCATACGCTGGCCGTTACGTTGCTAAAAACATCGTCGCTGCAGGCCTTGCAGACAAATGTGAAATCCAAGTGTCTTACGCAATCGGTGTTGCAGAGCCAACATCAATCTCTATTGAAACATTCGGAACAGGTAAAGTGTCTGAAGATAAATTAGTAGAGCTAGTTCGTGAACACTTCGATTTACGCCCATATGGTATTACGAAGATGCTTGACCTTCTTCACCCAATGTACCAAATGACTGCTGCATACGGCCACTTCGGTCGTGAACCGTTTGAAATGACGGTGGGCGATGATACTTTCACCGCGTTCAGCTGGGAAAAAACAGACAAAGCAGACGCGTTACGCGCAGCAGCTGGTCTGTAAGTCGAATTAAGTAGAAAAGCGCCTTCTGGCGCTTTTTTTATATCGATTAACACATCCAAAAAATACGACGGTTTAATGCGTCTAGTCTTAGCTGCGTCGTACAATTGTCATGAAGTATTTCGATAAAAAAATCCGATGCATGGATACATCGGATTGAAGTGTTTTTAGACAGCTAAACCTTTCTTATTGACTTATTTTCGCTGTAACGTGTCTCTGAACTGGTAGTGTTACTGGACCAATTTATATGCTGTAAAGGCATGGCCATAACGCTGGTCAAGCCCGGTCATTACGTTGGGTTGAATATCTGTAATAGTAAATACCCACGAACAATCCGTGCGATTTAAGCCTTCAAGGAATGGTGTACAAAATGACAATTCCCCTTGCTCTGTCATCATTACTTTAACGATGCGATATGTTCGATTATCACTTGAAGTCATTATCCCCCCATCCGCTGTAAAGTCTAAAAACTTAACACCTTTATCATTCGCGTATTCTAAACGCCAGCGACTATCTGGAAGTGTATCAAGGGATGCTTTTGCATCATTGTTCCGTAGCTTATATTTGACGCTACCCTCTGAGGTAACCCACACTAAGTCTTTACGATTATCAGCGTTAATATCAACGATATGAAGTGTTTTAACATCTTCATTTACGAGCAGGCTTTGCGTTTCGCCATATTCGTTCGCAACGTCTGCAAAAGCAAGATTTGTCAGTCCTAATGCGCAAAGCGCAAGAAGTGTTTTTTTCATTTTTATTCCCTAAAAAATGTTAGCGCTCCCAAAATTGAGCCAAGATATTTAACAATAAAAACACATAAATTGCGAATACTTAGGGTAATCTAGGTACAAAAATTATAAGAACAAAATAAACTGCATAGCTTATTCATGGAAAACAATACATTAAAAGTGTAAGGCTGTGTAACTAGAATGCAGTCCAATTATTAACTATATTAACAAGTAGGTTACTCACGCTTGTTCAATTACCGCGAGTCACGGCTGACGTAAAATTCTTTTAGTCATTCAGCTTATGAAGATAAAAGAGTAACACATAAACTTTAGATCATTGATTAATAGAGAATAAACAGCATACGCATCTAAATTCACCGCAAAAAAGGAATGATTATGGCAACATCCGACCAAACGGTACCGCTGAAGCCAGCAGTAAAAAATCCAAATAACATTGAAGCAAAAAAATATTATATCTTTAATGAAACGGGCAACATCATGATGGCCAGTACCATTGATGCCAACACCCCGCTGTCTGAGTCAGTACAAAAAGTATTTGCCGAAGTATCCGTTTTTTTCGCAGGTATGTCCCGAGCGATCACAACGACGAAAAATCCAGCGACGAATAAGGCTTACTCACTTTACAACTATGAAGCGCTGCAAAATATTATCAGTGGTTCTGGTCTTTTCGTGCACGTCACTGAAGAAGATGTTAAGTACGAGACCAAAAGCTTTGGAGCAGACTTCAGTAAAGAACTGATTGAATCCTTATTAGGCCTTGCAACAGGTGCAGGTGAAATGAGCTTCGCGTCAGCCATGGTCTCTTCGATAGGCAAAGAAGGCTTGAACATCTCAGGTTCTTCAAGTCAAACCAATAGCAAAGTCGGTAACATTGTGTTTGTCTGCGAGTATTTGATGGGCATGCCAATTGTCAGCGCGATCGTTGTGTACGCCGATTGTCAGCAAAATAAGCAGCAACTAAAACTGGGTCCATGCTTTAGCGAGTCCTCAATCTCAACATCTTGGACACTTCACAAAGATACGTACATGTTTGTAACGCCCTCTTTTATCCGCTCGTATGCGGGTGACCTCGATTCGATTAACTCGGATCCGGATTATCTGCAATTGATCAATTGGCTAAGTGGCTTACTTACACAAACTCCGACTATTAATGATATTGTAGATGCCAAAACGTTTGCCGCAGTTCCGTCAGGAAGTGCGCTCGCAACCGGAACTACCTACCGAATTCAAGGTCAATTCTTACCAGTAGAAGCAGGAAAAGTGCAATTTGCAGAAGGGGACGGCGTAATCACTGCGGCAAACTGGGGCACCGATGCCATCGATTTTACCGTGTCAGGAACACAAACTACCGCGTCGACACTTCAGGTACTCGACAAGTCTGGTAACGTTGTCGCAGAGTCTGCCGAAACGTATACGATTGGTTAATTGCGAGTCATTGAATATGCGCCCTGCCAAGGGCGCACAATATCTGATTATTAATTATCTTGAAACTTGGAGTGAAGCGTTTGACTTGGTTTCGTCCTCTTATAAATTTGTTTACGCGGTCAAAACCAACTCAACGCAACGAACTTCCCGTTCATTATTTTTTTAATGCCACTGGACATATTTTGTTCTCCACGTGCCATACTTTAGATCAACCCGTACCACAATCCGTCGCGGACCAATTCTCACAAGTCAGCGCATTACTTGGGGGAATGATGAAAGTGGTGACGACAACACTTAACCCACATACAGGACAGTATTATTCCCCGTTTAACTACCACGCCTTAAATCAACTGATTGAGCGCAGTGGACGCTTTATAAAAACCTCTCATGAAGTACTTACGGTGCCCAACTCAACACTCGCTTCTCCGCAATATCTAGGACTTACCGAAGTATTACTCGGCTTTACCCTACCCGATGTCCATCTTCCACCTATTCGCTCCATTGTTTCAAGCTTTGCGAATGAAGCAAAGCGAATGGCTCTCGCTGACAACGAAAACGACATACGTGCAGCACATATTCTCTTTATCTGCGAGTATATTGGCGGGATCCCACTCGTCTCAGTACAACTTTTCTCTATTGATAATCGGCTTCATAAGGCTTTACTGGTAGATAAGGCTAAGTCGACATCACAAGTTTGGCAAATAGAGAAAGATTCGTATTTGTTTACTTAGCCTAAAGTGTAGATATGTCAGTTCGGTACAAACTGTTCACTGCATAGTCTAATTAACCAATTTGGCATGGGGTATTTGGTATACACACTATCTAAATATCGCTCCCAAGCCAATTTCCTCAATTTCCTTATTTCTGTGTCATTAATAATACCGGCGTACATCGTTGCAAAGTCTCGTAAATATTGAACGTCGCGTCGTCAGCTATTTTTCGCATAGCCTTTTCCTGCGTAATGAATAAAATCAGCTTGGTGATAACCCTGTTTTCCAAACATATCCATACGATTGAAACGTGAAGGAAGCGCTTCATGTTCTAAATTATGTTTAAACAACAGGTAATTGAAATAAGTTTGCTCATAAAATCGAATTCGATTGCAAACCAATTGCAAGCCTTGTAGATCTGCAAAATCAAAAAGCTTACACGGCTTAGAGGCTAAAATAACCCCGACGTTATAATAAATCGGCTTCCCATTTTGCAAAGGCCAATCCACTTTTCCCAAACATGATTCTATCAATGCTCTTTCAGCACTGCGGTCTTGGCTTTCCCCTTCGTTCAACATATAAATCACGTCTGGATTTTTGAATTGCTCAAAGATGTCTGCAGCATGAGGGGAAATAAGAATATCCGCATCTAGGTAAAGCACACGGTCATATTCACTGAGTAACTCCCCAATTCTCAGCTTTTCAGCCCAAGCAGGACTTGCATGAAATTGAGGATTAGTGACATCAATCTTATAGCTCAACGTATCAGATATGATGAGGTCAGCACCAACTCGCTTAGCGTAATATTGAAAACTCAGTATCGCGGCCTGATACATAGGATTATCGCCAATAGCTAACGTAAAAATTGCCTTTTTCATAGACACATCAACACCATTAGAAAACCCACAAAAGGTACAAATGTATCATATCAGAAACAAGATGAACGATTTATTACCTAGCAACAATCGGTAATAGAAATAAATTTGTCAGGGTTTCAAAGATAGGAATTAAACGGCTTGTAGAGTAAACGATGATTTTTGATAATCTTAATTTTTATAGGTGTCTTTTTAGCGTAGTCGTTTAAGTTTTCTTAACTAACACGTAATGTTAAATGTTGAAATTAAAAACAGTAAAATTGAACCAAAGTAAAAAATAGATTCTCAATATGACATAAAGCTAACCTCTATCGTCAGTTATTTTTTTCGAATAAAATAGTGTGTAATATGTGTTAAAGAAAGGCAAGCAGGCTGTAAGCCTCCTAGTTTTTGGTTATTTACTGCAGTTACCTTTTAACGCCATTTTTAGTTTTGCAACAATACGTTTTCCTTCGTCTTCTGAAACAGACTCTAGTCCAGCACCACCGACAAATACGCCTAATTTAATATACTGACGAACAAAATAACTATTACCGGCTTCCGTCTTTAATGTCATCTCATTTGGCGAAAATTCAGACTCTGTTGAAATAATGTGTTGAGGTTTGTTTTCAAGTTCTTCATAGAAAAAGATATTTGGCGCAGTCTCACCCAAACATTTACCATCCACCCATACATCTTTTTTAAGAGCTGGCCTAACGCGGAGTCTCTAAACACATAGAGACCTACTTTTCCTTCGCTCGGAGCTGAAAATTGTTTTGCTTGATCCGATACATCTTTGTTCGCCATAGGTACCGACGTACAGCCTGAAAAAATGTAACTAGAGCTACTGCTAGACTTATTTTAGCTTTCATTATTATCCTTATTATTTATTCACATTTATTTAGAGTTAATCTATTAATTGATGCAATTCAATTTTCATGGAGTTTTGTTTTTACCAATACCAACCAACTTCCACGCCAGCCACATTCTCATTAATTTCCTTCTGATAGCGGTAGTTAAATCGCAGATCCGTAGCATCGTTTATTTTATGTCTAAACGTTGCTTTAAGAGTTGTTGCTTGTTGGACAAAGCCAAATTTTCGTTCTAGTTGAATATTCCAAGCCTGAAGGTCATTCAAATAACCATTGAGCATCAAATTAGTGCTCAAAAAAAGTCCTGAACTGTCGAGTTTAGTATCGTGAAATCCGGCACCAAAGAAACCGGCCAATGAAACAGAATCTTTAATAAAAGAACCAGCATAGCCGTAACCTGCATGTGCAAGCCCAGCTAAGGGGGAATTGTTGCTATGAAGCTTTCTTTGCAGCCCTACTTGTAAAAACCATGAGTGACTCTGGTCACCTGGTAGCATAGTGTAGTTTTGCCTCACATTCAGAATATTCACTAAATTCAAAGATTCTATTGTTGTCGCTTCGTTTTGGGAAATTCGAATCTTGATATCTCCCATAGATAGACCTGAATGCCTGACGTGTCCGTAACTTGAATCAAGCGGGTCATAATAGGCTGGTCTAAGTGAAAGTATTCCCCAAGAACCGGATTCTGTATGAAATAAACCGATCGATGTTCTGCTTAAAGGACGACCTAAGTCAGGTACATTTGATGAATTAAATAGAACGTGCCCACTACCCGAAGGCAATTGATATCTAAGTGATAAAACTTTTGAATACTGAAGATTATTGGGGTCTTGCTCTTTCAATTCAGGTTGTCGTAGAAATTGATAATAATCAATTAAAGTGTCCAACACATTGTGCTGAGATGTAATAGATTCGTTTTCAAGAGCCTGGATTGACAGTTGATCAGGGTTTTCAGCGAAATAAGTCACTAATGCTATTTCTGACTCAGATAGTTTTGCATATCGCTGATAAAGACGACTCTGTCTAGACGGATGGTATTTCCGCTTTTTTATTTTTTCAGGCTGAAATTGCACTAGCTGTTGCACGACAGTTTGAGGTGCAACCCAAGGTTTCCAGCTTTGTGAAGCAGGGATGTTTAATACAAGATTAAGTACATTAGCCATGAAAAAAGCACAGTTTTTATTTAAAAAATAGTAAGTAAATTTCCTGTTTTGCAGCTCCCATAAGTGGGCCAGAAGAAAAATACGTTCTTCATCCGTAAGGTCTAATTGATACTCCCAAAGGTCACGAAACTCATTCTCACCGTAGTTTTGTAAGTGGTAGAAAAAGCCTTGAGTAGTGAAAGAAGAGTTATAGCCACCTACCAATCCTTTTACTATGTAAATCAGCATATTTTCATTTGGTGGAACATCAGCACCAAAGTTAATAGCAGGATCGTATAGTCTACCTAATGAAGAAGTGTTCAGTTTTAGGAGTAAATGGCCGTAATAAGATGCTGGATTTCCTAAATACCCCGTTGCAAAAACCAAGCTAATCGAATCAATTTGAGTATAATTCTTGAATTCCTCAAAGTGAGGGCATTTAATATTCTTATTTTTTTTATTGAATAAAGGTATTTGACTGTCTAGCCAAATTTTACGTGCTTTGTATTTACACAGCGCATGATTATTAGGATTGTCCCCAACCGGTTCATTAAATGCTAAAAGCGTATTTCTTAGCTCTTTCTCCGGTGAAAAGTCCTGATATTGGGATAGATAAAAGCCATCATTAAAAACGGTTGGTTCACCTTGCTCATTCAAAAAAAGGAGCTGATGCCACTTTTTTTCATTCGCTAGCTGACGAATGAGAGCCGAATCAATAGGTTGACTAACGGCAATTTTTGGTGAAAGCAGTGTTGCTAAAAGTAACACTGCATATAAGTAATATCTCATTGTAAAATGGCTTCACCCTGCAAGTGAAACCTCAATACATTAGATAGCTGCAACTAGTGCATTGTAGAAAGCGATTGATTTTGCCTTTTTATCCGCAGAATTAAACTCTGTAGATGCCAAGTTTAACGACATCTCTGAGCGAATACCGCTGATTACTTCCATATGACGAGTTGAGTTAACTTCCATGATGTTTAATAGAGCAACAAGGTGTTCACCTTGGCCACGCGCAGCTTCTTCAGATAAGTTATCATAGCTTTCAAGGATAAATTTCGCCGCAGTTACCGTTTTACCATTACACGTTTCAGGACTTGCTGTCGCAGAAGTTACCGCTGTTGTACCAATATCCCAAATAATGTTTGACGTTACCGCTAGCACTTTATTGTTTTGGAAAAGGGCAGCACCAATACCACAGTCAGAAAATGGGTTTGGACCTGTACCAACTTTTTTATCTTCAGCATGTACATTCACAGACATGACAGCAAGCAATGCTAAACCAGTAAACATTTTTGATTTCATTTTCGCAGTTCCTTTTTTGCGTTTTTGTAAATATTTCAGGCCGGGTTTGTACACAAAAAAGGAATTGCTTGCAACACGTTATTGTAACTTTTGTAATTTAATGAACATTTTATGTGATTTTAGTTTAATAATTAAACTATTTTGCAGGCATTTTTATTTTGTGACGACATTTCATTTCGGCGAATAAAGAACGAAGAAAAACATGTGAGGTGGCTTTCTCGAGTTAGCTGATGAATAGATGGATTCTAATAAATGTATAAATGACTAGCCGGATCAACCTTTTCACATAATTTAAAAAAAGTAAAAGCGAGTAAATTAAGAATGAATTAGGTGAAACCTAAAATAGTTGATGACGAGATGAAGCAGGCTCGAATCGATAATCATTTTCATAGAAAATGGGGACTTTGTCCCCATTTTATTTTTAACACTTAAAAAAATTAAAGCTTAGCAAACGCGCGTTCAGCAGCATCAATTGTTGCCTGAATGTCGGCATCACTGTGCATTGTGCTAACAAAGCCTGCTTCAAACGCAGAAGGGGCAAGGTATACACCCTCTTCTATCATGAGATGGAAGAAGCGTTTAAAACGTTCCACGTCACATTCAGTTGCTTGTTGATAACTTGTCACTTTCTCTGCTGTCGTGAAGAAGAAACCATACATGCCACCAGCGAAGTTGGTGGTCAAAGGAATGCCCGCTTTGTCAGCCGCGGCTTGGAAACCTTCGCATAGCATTTTGCTTTTCGCTTCTAGCGATGTGTGCAGCTCTGGCGTGTCAAGCAGTTCAAGTGCTTTCAAGCCTGCCGCCATTGCAATTGGGTTACCTGACAACGTACCCGCTTGGTACACAGGACCTACCGGTGCAATGTAATCCATGATTTCACGCTTTCCACCGAATGCGCCCACAGGCATGCCTCCACCAATGACTTTACCTAAACAGGTTAAGTCTGGCTTGATGTCGTAGTAGGCCTGAGCACCACCTAGCGCAACACGAAACCCCGTCATAACTTCATCAAAAATAAGAACACTTTTGTATTCATCACAAACGGTGCGTAAACCTTCTAAGAAACCATCAACCGGTGGAATGCAGTTCATATTACCCGCAACTGGTTCGACAATAATACATGCGATCTCTTCCGGATACTTTGCAAAAATAGCACGAACTTCTTCGAGGTTATTGAATGATACCGTTAGCGTGTGCTTCGCAAAATCAGCAGGGATCCCTGGTGAATTAGGTACCCCCATAGTTAAGGCACCAGAACCCGCTTTTACCAACAATGAATCCGCATGACCATGATAACATCCTTCAAATTTGAGAATTTTATCACGACCCGTGTAGCCACGAGCCAAACGGATAGCGCTCATTGTAGCTTCCGTACCGGAGGCTCACCATGCGTACTTTTTCGATAGATGGAACCAGTGATTTTACTTTTTCCGCCATCAAAATTTCGGTTTCTGTTGGCGCACCATAACTCAGGCCATTTTCAACCGCGTTTAACACAGCGGCTTTAATCTCTGGGTGATTGTGGCCTAAGATCATCGGCCCCCAAGAGCCAACATAATCAATGTATTTGTTATTGTCTGCATCAAAGGTATATGCACCTTCTGCACGAGTAATAAACAGAGGCGTGCCACCAACGCCGTTGAAGGCACGAACTGGCGAGTTTACCCCACCAGGAATAGATTCTTGCGCTCGGGCAAAAAGTTCTTGGCTGATAGTCATGCTTTATCCTATTAGCTGTTGCGTTTACGGCTAAACCAAGGCACCTCGGCCTCGTATTTTTCCACTACATTATCGACACCTAGCGTTAACGCAAAAAGCGCCATTCGAATTAAAACGCCATTTTGAACCTGGCGGAAAATTGCTAAGTTGTCGTTGCTATTCAAATCATTATCAAGTTCATTTGCATCTAAACGACTGTCTCGAGGCAATGGATGCATCAATACAGATTCTGGCTTACAGTGAGCGTTGTATATCGCTTGACTGATTTTAAAACCACCACGGTATTTATTTGCTTCTTCTTGTGACGGGAATCGTTCTTCCTGAATACGTGTCTGATACACGATGTCCGCAGCCAAATTGCCTTCCATTTTTGACACCAACTCTATTTGGTGCCCAGCATTTGTTACTGTATCTAAAATGTAATCTGGCATTTGCAATCCATCAGGCGCCACCATAGTGAATTTTACGTTTTTATAATGACATAGAAGTTTTGACAAAGAATGGACCGTACGACCGTATTTTAAGTCACCAACCATAGCTATGTGAAAGCCATCAACGTTTTTACCATAGCGTTCAAGTTCACGCTCAATGGTCAGCAAATCCAGTAAAGCTTGAGTTGGGTGTTCATTTGGACCGTCCCCCCCATTTATGACAGGTACATCAGAACCAGTCGCAAATTCAGCAACAGAGCCTGCATCAGGATGGCGCATTGCAACCGCATCCGCATACGCTGAAATTACGCGAGCGGTGTCATAGAGCGATTCACCTTTGGCAAGCGCTGAACTTTGCATACCGGTTGTTTCACGGACCAAACCACCTAATAAATTGAACGCCGTACCAAAACTGACACGAGTACGCGTACTTGGTTCAAAAAACAGATTTGCTAAAATTGCTCCTTCCAACACTCGCGTACGCTTGTGTTTTTTCGCGTATGGCTCCATACGTTTGGCCACCGCAAAGATCATCTCAATAGCGTCTCGATTGAGCTGATTTACAGAAAGAATATGTTCACCTTGGAAACTTAACATGGAGGCAATTCCTAAATCACAATTTGATATCGGGTATGCATTACGCTCACCCATCCCAACGCTTTGTTCTGTATAGCCGAATAAGACCACACATTCACCAAACCATTTGGCCGGCGATTTTAACAGAATTTGTCTTAATTTTAGAGTGCTGGTTTCACAATCGCTAAAAATACGATGGCAAGCAAAACCAACACTGGGAACTCATTGAAAATTCGATAAAAACGGTCACTTCTGCGATTTCTATCATGCTTAAAATCCGCTAACAGTTTAAAACAATAACCATGGTAGATATAAAGCGCGATCACCAGCACTAATTTATAGTGCAGCCACATACTCATTCTGAACCACTCTCGACCGTATTCCATGATCATGAGCAATCCAAATACGGCGGTTAAGATGGCAAAGGGCGTAACGAAATACAGAAGACGACGCTCCATGATTTTCAGCATCGCGCTGGCATTTCGGTCTTCTGTCATGGCGTGATAAACAAACAATCGCGGTAAGTAAAAGATCCCCGCGAACCAAGCCACCATAAAAAAGACATGCAAAAATTTATAAATTAGTACGGCGCTCATCTTGCCCTCTAGTTTAAAGTAAAGTTTGTCGGTGAGTAATAATATTACGCAGTTGATCCCAGCGTAATATTCCCATAATTTGCTGTTTATCTTTACGGTTATAGACGTAAACCGCTCCACTGCGCTTATCTTTTAAAATGTCGAACGCGTCCGCGAGTGTAGCTTGATTGGACAGTCCTTGTAGGGGTATATACGAAATAGACACACTGCCCTCGCCGGTTAAACTCAAATCATATTCCGCCAAGCGATAGCCATTTAGCTCATCATAAACGATGAGCGGCGTTTGACTGTTTACCGCGCCTAGCGTGTCCTTTATCTGTTCTTTATCATCGGAATACAGCAGTTTAAAGTCTTCTTCCATTTCGGCCATGATCCCAACTTTTTGCAACGCTTCCGTGGCCGGTGATACTTGGTACGGCAGTCCTTGAAAATCAAGCTGCTGTAAGAAAATTGAACGATTCCCAAACACTTGCAGTGCAGTCACGTAAGCTGTCGAAATCACTAACATAGCCGGAACGATGATTTGTGGGCTAGAGGTCAATTCCATAACAGCCGTGAGCGCTGCCAGCGGCGCATGTAGTGTAGCTGCCAAAAGCCCCGCCATTCCTAATACGCCGTAGGTACCGCTGACATCAACACCAGGACTAATCCATTGGCCAAAAAACGACATTAAGGTGCCCATAACAACCCCGAGTCCAATCACCGGGCCTATTAATCCTCCAGGAATACCAAGTCCAATGGCGAACAAGGTGGCCAATAATTTTGCTATCAAAATGGTGGTGAGTAATTGAATGTCGTCAGGTGATTGCAACGCTTGTGTAATCGCACTCATTCCAGAGCCCATCGCCTCGGGCACCAAATAGCCAATACCACCAGCAATCAACCCTGCCAATAACAGCCGAGGGAACATATTGATGGATTTGAACGTACGAATGATGAGCATTAAATTTTGGTTGAACGCAAATGCAACTGCACCAAGTGCGGCTCCACAAAGTACTAAAAATGGATAGTGCCATCCAGAAAGCGGATTAATCGTAATTAGGGCTAATTCTGAATCAGTTCCAAAAACGTTTTGCGTTAACAGCGCCCCCGTTACCGCGACGAGCATTATGGGCACGAAGATGTGAACTTTATATTCCCGTAGCACGACCTCCATTACAAATATCACCGCGGCAAGTGGCGTATTAAACGATGCGGCAATACCCGCCGCGACACCGCATCCTCCCAGAGTTCTCGCAGCATTCAAAGGTAAATGCATACGCTCAGCTAAAATGCTCGCACCAGTCGCTCCTAAATGAACAGATGGACCTTCACGCCCTACCGAAAAGCCACAGATTAAAGCAACTGCCCCGCCGAAAAACTGGTTTGCCGTATTCCAGATTGGCATTTGACCGTAGTGATGCTTAATACGATGGATGACGAAGGGGATCCCAAGACGATAATGTTTAAACCCTGTCATATCGGCAAACACGGCGATGAACAATGCAGCCATAACAGGTAGCACGACACGGTCTGCTTCGGAGAGTGAACTAAAATTATCTGCAGCCGTCAAATAGAGGCCTTGAAAGAAGTGAATAGATAGTCTGAAAAGAATAATTAACACCGCAGCAATCAGTCCGGCCGCGATGCCTAGCAAGCACAATTGAATAGATGTTTTTGGTATTGCTAATCGACGCCTCAACGTATCCAGCGACATTGACGTATTCCTACTTTCAGTATGTGGCAAGTTTACCAAACAATGAGGAATAAGTCTTTGTGCAAGCGCAAGGTTTTAGAAATATCTGAACGCTTTAAAGCGGTCTAGGTATTGGCACCCAGCCAAGACCCATTTTTCCGACGTTTCACGCCACAACAATTTGTTTTTGCGATATAAACCCGAGTTAACAAACCTTAAAGACCTTATCGCGTGCCGTTTCGTATTTGCTTTGCGACTTTGAGCTATACTTGATTAAAATACTCAGGTATTAGATAATTCGCCTATTCAAGTTTTGGGGCTTTTAGTGACATGTCAGAACAGATTCCAATTAAATTTACAGATGCTGCGGCAAACCGCGTAAAAGAGCTTATCGATGAGGAAGAAAATCCGAATCTGAAATTGCGCGTTTATGTAACCGGTGGCGGTTGTTCAGGTTTCCAATACGGTTTTACATTTGATGAGAAAGCCAATCCTGGCGACCTTGAAATCGTCAAAAATGGCGTGACAATGGTTGTTGATCCAATGAGTATTCAATACTTGGTGGATGGCGAAGTTGACTATACGGAAGGTTTGGAAGGCGCACGCTTTTTCGTAAACAACCCGAACGCAACAACAACGTGTGGCTGTGGCGCAAGTTTCAGCGTTTAAAGGTTGTTATCACTAAAGGTGCTGCTCGCGCCTTTAGTGAATGAAAATTTCTTCGGCGTCCTCTTTAATATCGACATATTCATCATCATGAATATCCAAATACAGCATTACACTGTCCTTAAAAACATACCAATCAGCAGAACTTCTAAAACGTTTTCCTTCGTTAACCAGGTTTTCCGCCAGTTTTAATGCGGCAAAAGTCAATTTGTCTTCTTGATTCACGCCTGAATCATTTAAAAACTCAGGATCGTGATGGCGTAAAATCATCTGGCAAATATTCTTTGGTAAATGCCAAGACGACGCCAAATAGTAACCAACGACAGTGTGAGTCGTTACAAATTGCTGACGTTCATAATGTTCTAACGTTTGCTCAGGACGCTCTGCCGCTCGTGTTAGTACTTCATGATAATTCTTATATCGCATCGACATGGCCGGGATCCCAGCATCGTGAAACAGTCCAAGCAGCTGTAAATTCTCAACGGGGACTCGTGTTTTTAATCGCTCACCAATCAACACGGCAACCTGCGAAATATCAGCTGCGGTATCCCAAAAGCGTTCAAGTGAAATACAGCAGGCATTTTGGTCAAACGCCTTTTTCAATAAATAGCCAGTCACAACTTGAGTGATGCAATTAACACCGAGAAACATCACGGCTTGTTTAATATCAGTAATCGTCCGAGATAAGCCGTATGCAGGAGAGTTAATGATTTTTAACACGGCAGCAGAGGTGGCAACATCGGAGGAGATAATGTTCGCAATACGCGTTAGCTCAGGCTCTGGTTGACTCAATTCATTTTGAAGTGCTTGGAGGATTTCAGGTTTAGGCGGAAAGCTAAAACCAGAACGTAAATCTTCCAGCACTTTGTCATCAATTTCAATCATAGCAACGTACAAAGAATGCGGGTCTTTAAAGTGTAGTCGATGAACCTGTACGCTGGTAAATCGATTTTACGTTTATTTTGCTATGATGGACCAGAAAGCGAGTATGTGCCGTTATTCAAGGTTCGCGAATGTGCTGCAATCACCGGGTTCGAAACCATGCGCATAATGTTGATATTTCGGCTTCAGCATCAGTGAAGCCAAAGCCTGGAACGCCGTTTTTGTGCTGGCTAATGTATTGCGATTGACAAGCCACAATGGCACGCGCCCGTTTGGGTGAGCCAGCGCATTGTATTCAATCACTAACCCATCTACCGTCTCGTAAAAACGCCATTGTGCTCGCATCGGTGTAACGGTGACGATGTCGTCAGGTAACGAGCTATTGGCGATGTCATGGACTTGCATTTGATAAACCAATCTGGAATCAACGGACTCAATCGACAGGCAAGAACGTGTAAATAACTGACGCTTTGCCAACGGAAACGGCGCATCAAACAGGGCATAAACAATACTCTGGGCAGGTGTCGGACGACTGACTAACGTCACTTGTTCAACATGGGGCAACCAGCTTTTGGCATTGTCGACATCCGCAAGGACACTGAGTAAATTATCCTTTTTGGCCGCATCTACCTGCATCCAGACTTTTACTTCAACGACACCTGTTTGTGCGAGGCGCTTTTGGATAGTGAGATTATCTGATTGGTACCAAGTAGACCAATCTATCGCTTTACTAGACCAACTAATAAGGCAAAGTAAAGCGATAAACAGATGGCGCATAATTATCGCCAGTATGGCGTGTTATCGAGCGACGCGACGCGACTTTGCTCCATCGCCGTTACCAAAAAATTGGCTTTTTGTTCAAGCCACTTCTGAATTTCCTCAAGTTGCTCATCACCGTGACCAACACACAATTGCTTTAAATAAGACAGCGTTTGAAGTTCATAAACCCCATAAAGAATATCGAGCCATGGTGTTCGGAAAATACGTCTGTCTTCTTTATCAAAAAGCGACCCTAAACAGTTGCCATTCAACATCGTGTTTTCGAGATGTGGTTTTAGCTGCAAATAATCATTTGAATTAAACGATTTGTCTTCTAAAACCATTTGCTTTAACTGTTGCCAGTCACGCTCAAACAGTTGAGCGGCTACCTCTACAATCGGCTTCTCTGCCGCAATAACTGCTTTTTGGTTCCACGTTTTGCGCCATGTACGCTCAAGCAAAAAGCGCGTTAATGCCAGTAGCAACCTGTTATAGCGAGCACAGTGAAATAAGTCCTGCATATCGGTTTCACTTGGCTGCACATCCTGCAGATCGGTGATCACTTGCGCGAGTTCAGGCGCATTATTGATCTTTTTATAGTAGGCGTGACGCTTTGAAGTGTATGTTTTAAGTTGCATTGCGTTTTCAACCCAACTTAGTTCTCCAAGCAACCACTTTAACTCTTTACGAAGGTGTTCCGTTGCCTCTTTTTCGACAATTTCGTCAAACAACCAAAAGATGTGGCGGATAAGTGAAATACCATCCAGCATGCGTTTAAGTGTTTTGAGTTTCGGTTCGTCGAAGTAACATTGTTCATGCTTCTGTACGAAACGAATTGCATAACCAAGTGACTCTTCAAGCGCTTGTTCTTGCGTGTCACGTTTAGAAAGCGGCACAAAACTCAGCGCTTTGTTGGCAATCAACGGCTTATTATCGGCCATACGGTAGCCACGGGCCGCTTTCGAATACAGCCCTAAACGAACACCTAATTGGCTGATAAGATGTTCAGCAAACGCAAAAACGTCACTACGGTCACCTTCAATAAGCTCCACTTCCAACTCTGAAATTGGTTCACTTTGGTTGCCCGCCGTTACTTCACCTTTATCTAGAACGACTTCTAACTGGCTGCCATTTTCAGTTTCAATTAGCCATTTACGGCGTGTGAAATTGGTACTGAAAATAGGTTGTAAGTTTGCTGAAATAAACGCCATATCCATGCCTGTAGGCCAAATGCTGGCGTCAAATAACGCGATGTTAGGTTTACCACCTTCTATGGGGAGATTGTATTCTGGACGTTGATGTAAACCACCGACGACTTCACCTGCTAACTTGATGGTTTGCTCACATTCGTCATTGCAGCAACGAGTACGTAAACCAATATCAAGCTTTCTGAGGTGTCTCTCAGGCGTATCAAAATAAGCATTTTGGAGTTGTTTCGTTGGTTTGTTATTAACGGTTTTCGCAAATTGCATCAACAAACCAGGGACGAGGGGTACTTCATTGTCTGAAAGTAAAAACTTCAGTTCTATCTCAGTATCCATGTAGTGGGTGTAAACCTAAAAAATTATCGAACGCTCAAAATATACAAACTAGCCTTTCAATGCAAATAAATTATCGTTTCCGTGAGCGCCAAGCCCGTTTAAAACCGCCTACTTCAAGGTTTTAGGGGAACAATAATTTAACGGAGAAAATTCTCATTCCATCCGCCTAAATGCTTGCACTTGTCATGTTTAATTCATACTATCTGTGCAAGAATTGGCAGAATTTCATATACGATAAAGGCTTAGAAATGAATACACGGACCTTGCTGTTGTCTTGCATGCTTGCGCTACCAACACTCTCTTTTGCACAAACAGAGCTTACTGAAGCGCCAGCAACGACTGAGCAAGCAGAACAACCCCCTTCCGAATCGACGTCGATTGTTCCCAATGCCTATATCACCGATAACCTCTATATTTTTGTGCACAGCGGTGCTGGTAAAAACTATCGTATTCTAGGGTCTATCAATGCTGGAACCGCGGTTCAAGTCGTCGGCGATGAAAGAAATGGCTTTGTGAATGTCATTGATGATAAAGGCCGTGAGGGTTGGGTAGAGGCCGAATTCGTCACGACCGAAGCCGGCTTACAGATCACCAACCAAAATTTGCAAGCACAACTTGATGCGCTGAATGTAGAACTACAAGACAGTCAAAACGAAGTGCCTACACTGCAAGCAAAACTGAATTCTCTTGAATCCGAAAACGCAGAACTTAGACAAGCAGTGAAAGATGCAGAAACGCAAAAAGTGCAAATACAAAAAGAAGCAATGAACAAAAAACAAGAACAACAGCATCTATTGTTAAGTTACGGTGCGGCAATTGCTTTTTCAGGTCTTATCCTAGGCGTTCTTTTGACACTGTTTTTATCGCGCAGAAAACGTTACGACGGTTGGGCATAATTCGTATTATCAAAAAATAGGCGGTCAATACCGCCTATTTTTTTGGCATTAAGACTTGGACGCCAACATCTGGTTTGACGTGTTCTATCACCATATACGTATGATTCGTCGCAACGCCCGGAATTTCCACAATAATTCCTAGTACTTCTCGGTACTCACTCATGTCCCGCACACGAATTTTAATGAGATAATCAAATCCACCAGCAACCATGTCACATCCTGCCACTTGCGGCACCCGCAGAATATGCTGCTTGAATGTCTCGAACACAGCTTCGGTCGAACGATTTAAAGTTACTTCAACATGCGCAACTAAGTTTTGCCCCAGCCTCGTTGGGTTCAATCTCGCCGTGTAACCTTCTATGTACCCTTCCGCTTCCAACTTTTTGACCCTATCCAGACAGGGACTTGGGCTTAAGTTAACCTGTTTAGCGAGATTTACATTCGAAATCCGACCATTTTTCTGTAAGGCGTCTAAAATTGCTAAATCAATTCGATCAAGCACACGTGTTTTGATTGAAGTAGTCATACAGAATTTTATGCTGAGTTACGTGAAAATTTAGCCGTAAATTACCGTAATTAGTAAAATTAAACCAGCATATTCTGCTGAGTTTTATATAGAATGCACGGAAAATCGTCCCAATTAATTCTTTGAGGGTTTACCTATGCTATTTCATGGCGACTTAACGACGCAGTGCCCGATCCGTCAAAAGATCCGTGAGTTTTACCGCATCGATGAAGAGCAAGTTATCGATCACATTTTGCCATTGGCAGAAGTGGGTATCTCAGCTCGTACACGTGCTTGGGAACGCGCTCGCCAGATGGTTTTGAACATCCGTAGAGATCAAAAAGGTCAAGGCGGTGTTGACGCACTTTTAAATGAATACTCACTTTCTTCTGAAGAAGGTGTTGTACTGATGTGTCTTGCTGAAGCACTACTACGTGTACCAGACAAGGAAACTCAAGAAGAACTGATCCGTGACAAGCTAACTAAAGGTGATTGGTTCTCTCACTTAGGTAACAGTGACTCGCTTTTCGTAAACGCATCGGCGTGGGGCCTGCTTGTCACAGGCAAAATGGTGAACTACGCTGACCGCTCTAAAGAAGAACAATTTGGCGTTTTAAAACGTTTAATTGGCCGCGTTGGTGAACCAACAATCCGTAAATCTGTGCAAACAGCCATGAAGATCATGGGTAAGCAGTTTGTCATGGGTACAACCATCCAATCAGCGGTTGAGCGTGCAAAAGAAAAAGAAGCAAAAGGCTATGCTTATTCTTACGATATGCTAGGTGAAGGCGCGCGCACAATGGCAGACGCTGAGCGCTACTTCGACAGCTACATGAAGGCAATTCATGTCATTGGTAAAGCAGCGGCTGGTCGTGGTCCAATTAAGAGCTCTGGTATTTCCGTTAAACTTTCTGCTATCCATCCTCGTTACGAGTTTTCACACCGTGACCGCGTAATGGAAGAGCTTGTTCCGAAACTGAAAGAATTAGCACTTGCAGCTAAACAGTACGACATCGGTTTTACCGTGGATGCTGAAGAAGCAAACCGTTTAGATATTTCTTTAGACATCATTGAAGCGGTATTCTCTGATGATGCACTTGGTAACTGGAATGGGTTTGGTCTGGCAGTACAAGCGTATCAAAAACGTGCAACATTCGTGATTGACTGGCTTGAAACGCTTGCTCGCCGTGTTGGCCGTAAATTGATGGTGCGTCTAGTTAAAGGCGCGTATTGGGATACTGAAGTTAAGACGACACAAGCTGACGGCCTAGAAGACTTCCCGGTATTCACACGTAAAGCAACGACTGACGTATCGTACAAAGCGTGTGCTATCAAACTAATGAAAGCCCGCGATGTTATTTTCCCTCAATTTGCGACGCACAACGCATACTCTGCGGCGACTATTCTTGAGCTGGCTGATGGCCAATTCTCTAACTTCGAGTTCCAACGTCTTCACGGCATGGGCGAGTCATTGTATGACCAAGTGGTAACCAATGACAAAGTGCAATGTCGCGTATACGCGCCGGTCGGCCACCATGAAGATTTGCTAGCATATCTAGTTCGTCGTCTACTTGAAAACGGTGCGAACTCATCGTTCGTTAATGCAATTGTTGATGAAAACAAACCGGTTGAAGACTTACTTGTCGATCCGGTTGAAAAACTACAACGTCTGCGTAACCGCCGTAATAAACAAATCACAATGCCACTGAACGTATACGGTGAAGAACGTAATAACTCAAAAGGCATGGATTTAACAAACATCAACCTTATTACCCCGCTACGAGATCATTTATCAACGTGGGTAAAAGAAAATCTAAAAACCGTTGATGATGTGCCAGAAGGCCATGAAGCTGTGGTAAACCCTGCACGTCTGTCTGAAGTGATTGGTAGTATTCGCCACCACAGCGCTGAAGAAATGAAGCAGCTAGTGGCAAATTCAGAAGCGGCGTTCCAAACGTGGACTAAAACACCAGTTCAAGAACGTGCTGATATTCTTCGTCGCACCGCAGATGCGTTAGAGCGTCACCGCGATGAGCTAATCGCCATGTGTATTAAAGAAGCCGGTAAGGTGACTCAAGACGCGATTGACGAAGTGCGTGAAGCAGTTGACTTCTGTCGTTACTACGCCGCTCGTGCAGAAGAGTCTCTGTGCAGATGACCGTTTTGAAGCGCGTGGTGTGATGCTATGTATCAGCCCATGGAACTTCCCTCTAGCGATTTTCCTAGGTCAAGTTGCTGCCGCTATCGTTACTGGTAATACGGTTATCGCGAAGCCAGCTGAGCAAACGTCACTGATTGCCCTTCGTACCATTGACCTTATGCGCGAAGTTGGTTTACCTGAATTTATCGTACAACCGGTATTAGCTCGCGGTAGTGAAGTTGGCGAACACATTGTTCCTGACAACCGCGTACAAGCTGTTATGTTTACGGGTTCAACAGAAACGGGAACTCGTATTTCTCAAACGTTGGCAACACGCGGTGGCGAACAAGTTCCACTTATCGCTGAAACGGGTGGCCAAAACTGTATGATCGTTGACTCAACGGCACTACCTGAACAAGTTGTTGACGACGTCATTTCATCAGGCTTCCAAAGTGCTGGCCAACGCTGTTCTGCGCTTCGCGTTTTATTCGTGCAATCAGAAATCGCGGATAAAGTGATCCGAATGATCAAAGGCGCGATGCAAGAACTTCACATTGGCGATCCTGCTTTGCTTGAAACGGATGTGGGTCCAGTTATCGATGAAAAAGCACTTAACGCCCTAAATGCGCACGTTGAGTACTTAAAAGGCAATGCAACGCTTCATTACGAATGTGAATTAACGGAAGAACACAAAGCGGGCTACTTCTTCGCTCCACGCTTATATGAAATCGCCGATCTATCTGTACTGAAAAAAGAAGTCTTTGGTCCATGTGTTCACGTCATCCGCTTTAAAGCAGGTGAAATTGACAAAGTAATCGACCAAGTCAATGCGACAGGTTTTGGCTTAACCATGGGTGTGCATACGCGCATCGAAGAGCGTGCACAGTACTTAGCGAAGCAATCGCGTGCAGGTAACGTGTACATCAACCGTAACATGATCGGTGCTGTCGTTGGAGTACAACCGTTTGGTGGTCGTGGCCTTTCTGGTACGGGTCCAAAAGCAGGTGGCCCAAACTATTTGACACGCCTTGTGAAAGAAACGTCGGTTGCGGATCGCTTTGATCAGGCGGATTTCAGTAAAGCAGGTGAAGAACTTCAAGTACTTCCAGGTGCACAAGAACAAGTTAATCGCATGATGAGCAACGCGCAACGTGACGAGAAACTTTGGCGCTTCATGCCTGTTGCAAATCGTGTATCGATAATGCGTCAGTTACTCGCTAAATTAGCGACAGTTAACAGTATGGACGCGTTGGCAGATGATTTAGCAAGAACACTTCTAGATGCGCGTGAGCAACTTGTCCGTGTTGAAAAACGCTTGTCAAAAGGCGTTGTGATGCCTGGCCCAACAGGTGAATCGAACATCATGTACTACGAGCCGCGCGGTACAGTGTTGTGCTACGCAGATAAAGACACCTCATTTAACTTCTGGGTTATGTCTGTGGTTACAGCACTTGCTGCAGGTAACTCAGTGATCACCGTAGTGTCTGATCTTTTCCACGATGAAGCGGTAGCGTTTCGTGAAAAGTTAGTGGCATGTGGAGTCTCTGAAGGGATCTTGCAAGTTGCGAAGCTAAACCAGCTTCCTGCATTACTTGCACATCCAACACTTACATCCGCAGTGGTAAGCACAAATTGTGACCGTACGTCGTACATCACAGCTCAGCTTGCAGCACGTCACGGTGCGATTTTGCCAGTGATCAGTGCGCTTCACTACGACAACCTTCTGACACGTTTAGTGACAGAAAAGACCGTGAGTATCGACACCACAGCTTCAGGTGGTAACACGTCACTCATGACATTGGTTGAAGATGACGAGTAAGTCTTAGTTGAACGAAAAAGGGCATGATTTTCATGCCCTTTTTTATTTTGTGAATTGAATATTCACACCATCAGACTGAAAACTCGCCCAATCTAAAATTCATCATTTAGGATGACAATATTCATCGACAATTTGGTGATCATCCACAGATCCTTTGCTACGCTTAAATGACCGAAGTCTAGTCTGGTAATATCGTGTCAGCCTTGAAAATAATCAATGTCAATGAACTTGAGCCTGGAATGTTTGTTGCGCGAGTAACAAGACAAACAGGTCGTGTCAAAGTTAAAAACCAAGGTTGGGTTAAGACGCAAAAAGCGATTTCAGCGCTCGTCGCGGCAGGGATTGTTGAAGTTGAAATTGATCCAAGTAAAACACTTCAAACTGAGCAACCCGTTGATGCCACTCCTATTGTTGAAGCGTCCTCAACGCCCGTTATTGAAACTCCAACATTAGAAGAAAAACCTAAAGCCTGGCACAAAGTAACGAAAATAGACAAAGAGTTAGATGTCGCCGTTGAACTCTACAATGAGGCAAAACAACTTCAGCAGAAGGCATTTGATGACATCCGAGATGGGCGCAATATCGATGTCGAACCGTTCAAAGCCGCAGCAAATGGCATTATCGACTCAATCTTCCGAAATCAAGATGCCCTGTCGTGTATTGCTCGAATTCGAGAAAAAGACAGCTACTTACTCGAGCATTCACTTAACGTCTCAATATTAATCAGTATATTCGCGAAGCATTTAGGTCTTGAACGCGACATCATTGAGCAACTCGCAACCGGTGCCCTCCTTCATGACATCGGTAAGATCCAAGTACCAGATGCCATTTTGCATAAACCCGGCAAGTTAACGGATGAAGAATTTGCGATAATGCAACAACACGCCAATTACAGTCGCGATATTGTGGAAACTGCGGGCCTAGGTGAAATTGCCTCACAAATTGCAGGGTTTCACCATGAGCGACTGGATGGCACTGGCTATCCGTATCGCTTGAAAGGTGATGACCTCAGTTTGTACGTTCGAATGGCGAGTATTGTCGATGTTTATGACGCACTCACTGCTGAACGTGTCTATAAGGTTGGCATGACGCCCATCAAAGCGTTCAAGTATCTAAAAGACAACTGTCCAAATCACTTTGATGAATCGCTGGTAACGCAATTTATTCAATGTATTGGATTATATCCGGTGGGAACATTAGTTAAGTTGCGCAGTTTTAAAGTTGGAGTGATTGCTGAAAGCAATCATGAAGCGCCTTTAAAACCCGTTGTGAAAGTGTTTTACAGCGCCAAACACATGCATTATGTACCTGTGCAAGATATTGATTTGAGCTCTAAAAAGATTGATGACGAATTGGACGCCGCGATTAAACCGGAAGAGTTCAGTATCGATCTTATTCGTTTTTTTAGACAATCAATGTTGCCGTAATGCAGGCGCTTTATGCCACAGACCTTGAACATTCGGTCATTAAAAAGGCAGCGATAAGCTGCCTTTTTAATAATTTTATTGGGACTTTGGCCAGTCTTCCATCGCTTCGACAGAGAATTCGACGCCATCAAAATTGAACACGGTAAGGTCAGGTGTTATTTCAACAACACGTAGTGCGCCGATACTGTCACCTTCATAAAGCTCTCGACCATTTATTTTGATAAAACGCATAGAGGGTTCTGTCGAATAAATGTGTGTCAGATATTTAATGGGCGGGATACTTGCCTGAAATCCACTTGGCAATTTTTCGATTGGGGTAACACGAGCTGAATTATTTGAACCGGTGATGACTTCTTGGGATGGATTGTCTTTAGTTGCAGCCACGGCATCATTGAATGCCGCTTGTAACTCAGGTGAAACACCTTGAAAGTCCATTTTAGCCGTTTCTGTATTACTCGACTCCAAAGGCTTACCGACGATGCGAAATCCCTGTTTGGCTAATTCATCCAAGTCTTGTGATTCCGTTTGCTCTTCCTTCGCACGATGAGTGGGCGCAGTTAAGACTTGAGGATTGTTAACAGTGACCATGCCATTTTGCGATACTGGGACTAATTGTTGTTGATAAATGGCCTGTCCAAACTGGTCAACACCGACTTGGACTGAGACCCATTGAAAATGTTGAGCTGTAGAATTCTGCGCGGCGTCCGTAACTACCTTCTGTACAACGGGAGTCATTGCGTGTTGCGTCACCTCTTGTCCGCTTGCCGCTTCCCTGACAACAGGTTGTGGTGGTGGATTTGATTTTTCAGAAGGCGTGTTGTCCTGTTCTTTTTTGACCTGTTCTACACTTAAATTTGAACGTGTTAAATCAGCTGTTGGCTTTACCCACGTCCCCGTCGCAAAACCAGCGCCTACAGAAAGTAACGCGGCAAATAACCATAGACCTTGACGTAAACGCGTCTGGTAAAGCTCAAGACGCGCTTCCATCATCGCATTCATTGGGTTATTTGCAGCACTCCCCTGCTGTTCCATATTTTTCGTTGCTTGAGATACAAAACTCATCGCGCTTTAACTCCAATACGCGGCGGCAAAACCGACCAAAAACAAACAAGGAAAGGCAACGTAAGGTAACCAATTTATCGAAGAACTTATCGCGGATGATTGGCTCGATAACACGGCCTTTGGTAGCGCCTCTTCCGCGGCTTGTTTCACGATGGCCTTTGACACCACCATTTGATGCTGCGAAAAAGCACCTAATAAACAGCGATCAGCCAAGAGGTTGATCAAGCGAGGAATACCGGCGGTTAATTCATACATTAATTCAACGGCCGTTGGCTCGAAAAGCGCCTTATTGCAGCCTGCTTTATGTAAACGATGTTGAATATAATCAAATACCTGCACCTGAGTTAGCGGCAATAAATGGTAACGAGCAGTGATCCTTTGTGCCAGCTGACGAAGTTCCGTCCGTTGCAGCAATTGCTGCAATTCAGGCTGACCCACCAGCACGATTTGCAGTAATTTTTTGTGATCCGTTTCAAGATTCGTCAGTAATCTGAGCTGCTCAAGGACCTCTGGCGCTAAGTGTTGTGCCTCATCAATGATAAGCATTGTGTGGCCACCTGCGGCATGATTTGCGAGCAGCTTGGCTTTGATGCTATCGGTCAACTGTTTGAGCGAGGCCCCTTTTTCAACGGGTATCGTCAATTCATCACAGATACTTTCTAACAATTCATGCGCAGACAACGTCGGATTTAGGATAAACGCTACTTCCGTGTTTTCTGGAAGCGAACTTAATAATGTTCGCGTGATTGTTGTTTTACCCGTGCCAACTTCCCCAGTAAGCAGCACAAAACCACCAGCATCACCCAAACCATATTGAAGATGAGCCAGTGCTTCTTTGTGACGTTCACTTAAAAACAAATACTCAGGATTGGGCGCAATGGAGAAGGGTTTTTCCGATAAACCAAAATAACCTAAATACACTGCAATTCTCTTTCTTGTTATGATGTGCCCTATGATGGCAAAAAACCGCAATAAGTTAAAACCTTGTTTGCTAATTTTTGGAACAGACCCATGCAAGTTTATTTAGTTGGCGGAGCTGTCCGCGACGAATTGCTCGGCCGAAAGGTCACTGAGCACGATTACGTGGTGGTTGGCAGTACACCCGAACACATGCTTAAAACAGGCTTCACCCAAGTTGGTAGAGATTTTCCTGTCTTTTTGCACCCAAAAACCAAAGAAGAATACGCACTTGCACGCACCGAGCGCAAGCAAGGGCAAGGATATACCGGTTTTATCTGTGACTTTTCGCCCGATATAACGCTTGAAGAAGATCTTGGGCGGCGCGACCTCACAATCAATGCTATAGCAAAAGCAGAAGATGGCTCATTAATTGATCCCTATGGTGGTCAAGCTGACTTAAACCAGCGATTAATTCGACATGTCAGTGAGGCTTTCAGCGAAGATCCATTACGAATTCTCCGTGTCGCGAGATTTACCGCTCGCTACCGAGCTCTCGGATTCGTTATCGCAGACGATACCCGCAAACTCATCACATCGATGGTTCAAGCAGGTGAACTCAACACATTAACGATTGAACGTGTTTGGCTTGAATGTGAGAAGTCGATAAAAGATGGCGAATTTGCGACGTTTCTAGCGTTACTAAACTCGTTTGGTGCATTAGGTTATATCTGTTCGGCGATAGCATCGAAATGGAGCGACACGGTATTCGAAAAAATTGAAAAACAGCAACATTTCGCGCATCAACACCATTATGATAGCGAAGTCAGCTTCGCCGTTCTTGCACACTGGTTGTCATCGGAAGAGATTGAGGAACTTGCTGCGCATTTAAAACTGCCCAATCAGCAAACGCTGGCTCTGAATATCTACCATGAGTCTCAACTGCGATGGGATTGCACAATTACATCCTGAAGCCGTCGCGTCGGTGTTTAATACGTTTGACCTATACCGCAGGCCTGAGCGCTTTTCTTTATTAATGCAGCTGTACGATACGCTTCATATAGGACATAACTCCGTCGATACGTTAAGTAAGGCATTTGAACTAGCAAAGGGCGTCACGGCAAAGGCGTTCATCGATGCTGGACTAAAAGGGCCACAAATTAAGGAAGCTATCGATACTCGACGAGCAGAACTTGTCGCAAGAGCACTGAAAAGCGAAAGCGAATAAAAAATGGAGCCAAGTGCTCCATTTTTTGTTCCATTAGGCGGTAACGATTAAGCCCACATCAGGAAAATAAATAAACCGACACCAAGCAACAGTCGATAAACAACAAATGGGAACATTCCCATACGCTCAATGACTTTTAAGAAAAAATGAATACACGTAAACGCTGAAACGAATGACAGTACACTACCTGTTAACAACATCCCCCAATTGACCGTAGCCTCTGAAGAAATCAGTTTATACGTATAATAAGAACCGGCAGCGAGGATCACTGGGATAGACATCAAAAATGAAAAGCGCGCAGCCGCTTTGTTTGTTTAGACCAAGTAACAACCCTGTCGTCATCGTGATCCCAGAACGAGATGTACCCGGAAACAACGCGGCAATGACTTGAGAAAACCCTATCAGAAGCGCACTTTTCCAATTCAGTTGATAAATAGTTTTAGTTTGTTGGGCTTTAACATCTGCATACCAAAGTAATAAACCAAATAGGATGGTCGTTGTCGCAATCACCCACGCATTACGAGCGTAAACTTCAACAAAATCTTTGGTTAAATAGCCAATAACAACGGCAGGAATGGTTGCTAGGATAATGTACCAGCCCAAGCGACTATCGTCCGTTTGCCCTTGTTTTCCAAATGAAGCAAACCAAGCCATTAATATTTCAGCGACTTCTTTGCGAAAATAAATCAACACCGCAAGCAAACTACCCATATGCACAGCGACATCGAACGCTTCACCTTGGTCCTGCCAACCCAGTACTTGTGATGGAAGAATAAGGTGTGCAGAACTTGAAATAGGTAAAAACTCAGTAAAGCCTTGGATCAGTGCAAGGACAATAATTTCAATTAAACTCATTACGTTGGAAACTCCACTTTCCATAGTTTCTGTTGGGTCTTATCGTATTGTTGCCACATCTCAGCAAGCGTAACACCTGTTACGGGATGCACTAAATCAGGGGCGATCTCAGCCATCGGCTGAAGTACAAACGCATTCTTTTCGATTTCATGGCGTGGTAATTGTGCAGGTACATCGCACACAATATCGTCGTAGAGCAATATATCAAGGTCAAGTGTACGGGGACTGAACTTTTTATCACTTGGCTTTCGACCATGATCACGCTCGATTTGTTTCAAAAGCGCACACAATTCTTCAAGCGGTAACGACGTTTCCATCGCAAACACAGAGTTGTAAAAAGGATTACCACTAAAACCAACCGCTTCGCTTTCGTATACGTTTGAATGTAAATAGTCAGGAAAATGCTGCCTTAACGTATCCAAACCACGGCGGAAATTTGTTTCTCTATCGACATTACTGCCAATACTTATAAAGACTCTTGCCATACTGCGGATCTACCCCTAACGCGAGCGCGTAATTTCGACCCCAACGGTTGATGCTTTCGCAACCGCTTGAGGTTTGCTCACTCGAAGCGTTACCTGTGCCACTGAGAACTCGGATAAGATCATTGCCGCTAACATTTCAATTAACGTTTCAAGCAACTCGACAGTGACTTGTTGGCAAACCTGTTCAATCCGTTCACTTACTTTTGCATAATCGACGGCAAGTTGGATGTCATCCGTCTTCGCGGCTTCACGAATGTCGGTAAGCATTTCAACATCGAAGTACAAGCTTTGTTTACTTTCTTTCTCAAAGTCGTACACTCCTATTATTGTCTCAACATGTAACTGTGAGATATAAACCTTATCCATGCTTACTCCAAATTGGTTAGGGTTATGGCTTCCCGCTGTCTGTAGTTCACAGATATTCATGAACCGTTCAAGACGAACGCAGCCAAATAGGCGGAAGTGGCGATAATAGCCTAAAACCAATGATTAAAAAATAAGGAAACGTGTGTTAATCGGTGTAATGTGTCTGGTTGCCTACTTAATGGGTTCTATCTCGTCAGCTATTCTGGTTTGTCGAATATTTCGCTTGCCTGATCCTCGCTTTGCTGGCTCAAATAATCCCGGCGCGACGAACGTGTTACGTTTGGGTGGGAAGCTACCCGCTCTATTGGTGTTGGTCAGTGACGTGCTAAAAGGTACGATCCCAGTTTGGGGTGCATACTTTTTGCAAATTGAACCAATTTGGCTTGGCACTATCGCGGTATGCGCGTGCCTTGGTCACATCTACCCTGTTTTTTTTCATTTCAACGGCGGGAAAGCGGTAGCGACAGCCTTTGGTGCATTGCTACCGATTGGTTTATCGTTAGCAGGGCTGCTCGTTGCAACTTGGATTTTGATTTTGTGGATAACACGCTACTCGTCGTTAGCGGCGATTATTACCGTGGGGTTGGCTCCACTTTATACCTTCCTCATTAAACCGCTTTATACCTTGCCAGTTACGTTTTTAACGGTGCTTATCATTTTCCGTCATCGTGCAAACATCAAACGCTTATGGCAAGGTAAGGAACCCAAAGTCGGTAAAAAATCAGAGCGGGAGTAAACTATCTAAAGGCCAACGAGCCTTTGTTTTCATATCCAACTCAGCGAATTGACCCGCTTTCAAACGTTGCATACCTGCATAGGCTATCATCGCGCCGTTATCTGTGCAGAATTCAGTGCGAGGGTAATAAACTTTGCCTTTCATGCCTATCATCACTCGCTCAAGTTTTTCTCTAAGCGCTTTGTTTGCACTTACGCCACCGGCGATAACGAGACGATTGATGCCCGTTTCTTTAAGCGCTCGTTTACATTTTATCGCGAGTGTATCTATCACTGCACTTTGAAAAGCGTGGGCAATATCGGCTTTCGTTTGCGCGTCATCACCTTCACTGCGTATGGTGTTTGCCGTCGCGGTTTTTAATCCGCTAAAACTAAAATCAAGGCCTGGTCTATCGGTCATTGGTCGAGGGAATTGGAATCGTCCATCTACACCTTGCTCTGCCATTTTAGCGAGTAAAGGTCCGCCTGGATAATCTAACCCCAATAGTTTTGCAGTTTTATCAAACGCTTCACCAGCCGCGTCGTCAACGGACTCACCGAGCACTTCATATTCGCCAATGCCTGCTACTTTCACCATCATGGTGTGACCACCGGAAACCAACAGAGCAACAAATGGAAATTCAGGCGCTTCAGGTTCAAGCATCGGCGCAAGCAAATGCCCTTCCATGTGATGGACGGCAACGGCGGGGAGTCCCCAACCATATGCTAAAGAGCGGCCAATAGAAGTACCAACAAGCAGCGCGCCAACAAGTCCAGGACCTGCCGTATATGCCACTCCGTCAAGGGACTCAGGTCCACACCCTGCTTGTTCAAATGCAGCTTGGATTAAAGGCAATGTTTTACGTACGTGATCGCGCGACGCGAGCTCAGGCACAACGCCACCGTAATCGGCATGCACCTTTACTTGACTGTATAGTTGATGCGCAAGAAGTCCAAGCTCATCATCATAAATCGCAATACCCGTTTCATCACACGAGGATTCAATGCCTAAAATGCGCAACGCATTTCTCCTTACTCAACTCTATTTCTTTACTTAAACCGAAAAGCTCGATACTGGATTAATTCAGTTCTAACCCAATATTAGTTTGGCCGTCAGCAACGGCTAACGCCTTCAATTCACGAACCGATTCCGGCGTGACACGACCGTTTTGTTCAACGAAGTCGATTAGCTCACCCAACACCTCAATTTCGTATTGCATAAGAGGGTGTT
The DNA here is from genome assembly GCF_017638925.1 of Pseudoalteromonas xiamenensis. Lineage (NCBI taxonomy): Bacteria > Pseudomonadati > Pseudomonadota > Gammaproteobacteria > Alteromonadales > Pseudoalteromonadaceae > Pseudoalteromonas > Pseudoalteromonas xiamenensis. Next base: position 2,695,183 of record NZ_CP072133.1, on the reverse strand, counting down.
CACGGACCAATTTGTTGTCAGGCTCAACACCTTCACTTTCCAATAAAAACTCGATGTAGCGCGCGACTGTCGCTTGAGAAATTTTGGCTATACTCACAAACTCTTGGTCATCTTTTGCCATCATTCCGTGCATAAATCCCAAAAGCGCCGTGGCAGTATCGATGGCTAAATAAGTTCCAAACATATCAAAATCAGTGAGTTCAGGTACAAGCGGTTCAACTTTCTCAACCTGCTTTTCTAAACTGATTTTGCTTTTTGGCAGCATTAGCTTTTCCCAGCACACATTTAATGCGCTACGCAATACCGTTTCATCGCCAAATCCAGTCGCTTCGGTAAAAAGACCGTAATTCGGCAACATACGTTCAAGGACAGCGCCAGCAAGCGCTGCCTTCTGCACATAACTCAACTCTCTAATACGCTGAAAATTATTTGCTTTATTCATATTCTTTGCGTCTCACAAGACCAGCAATAGTCAAATGCAGGTCCATTTTCTTCATGGCAAACAGGACACTGCCAATGGGTTTTTTGTTGTTGTTGATAGTTTACCAAGATTTGTTGCGCTCGGGCTAATTTTATCGCGTAGACCATAACTTGAACGCGAGTTTGTTCAAACGGGATTTCACCCAACGCGCCTTGAAGAAATTCTCCTTTTAGATGCGTTTGAATACCAGCCTGAGTCAACAGTCCACGAACAATATGCGCTTCTAGTTGGTGTTCGGCCATGTACACACATTGCCAAATAAAAGGATCGTCAACCTCTTGAGTTGTCATCCATTTCCCCCTATGTTTAACACTACCCTTTGAGTCTATACCAATTTGTGAAACTATGACGTTAACAACGCCCGCTTTACTCTTTCCTGCTATTTCTTTATTGCTTTTAGCATACACCAACCGATTTTTAGTATTGGCTCAGCTGATCCGAGAACTCAATGCCCGTGAAGGCGACTCCATTCGCCCACTTGTTGTTGCGCAAATTGAAAATTTACGTAAACGCATCAATTTAATTCGCCGAATGCAAGTGTGGGGAGTCGTTGCCTTCATTTTGTGTACACTCTCAATGTTTGCGATTTTTATTGAAATGACGCATTTGGGTATATGGCTGTTTGGAATTAGTTTATGTGGCCTGACCCTGTCTTTATTGTTATCACTCTACGAAATCCACATTTCTTGCGATGCAATTTCAATTGAACTCAGCAATATAGAGAAAAAAAAATCCGCTGAATAACTCGCTTTTCACATCACCGACTATACTAAAAAATACAAAATCCTTTTTTAGCAGGTGACTATGAGCGACTTTTTGTTTTCTGAAGAGCCGGTGACCGCCAGCATTGATGCGCCGCTCAAAGACGACAAATGGCATGTCCTGATCATTGATGATGAGCAGGACATACATCAAGTTACTAAGCTCGTACTTAGCGATTTTCGCTTTTCAGACAAACGCCTCGAATTTCATCATGCTTACTCAGCAAAAGAAGCTATCGAATTTTTTGAAAGTGGGCAATTTAGTATTGCTGTTGCGTTGGTCGATGTAGTGATGGAAACTAATCATGCTGAACTCGAACTCATCAAATACATCCGAGAATCGCTAGGCAACGCTGAAATTCGTCTCATTCTCAGAACAGGACAACCCGGCGAAGCCCCCGAAGAGGCTGTCATTCGTGATTATGATATCAACGATTACAAAAACAAAACCGAACTGACTTCCGTTAAACTAAAAACGTTACTTTACTCCGCACTACGCTCTTACCGTGACATCCTAACGATCAACAAAGCCAAAAAAGGGCTTGAACGCATCATTGAAGCATCTTCAAGCTTTTTGCAATGCAACAGCATAAATGAGTTTGCCTCGACTATTTTAGGTCATGTGACAGATATTATGGGCATTTCAGATACAGAGATTTACTGCGTGGCCGCAGTAAATAATGACGCCAATCCTCCTCAAGACTTCACCTTGCTTGCAGCATCAGGCGAAAACCGCGTAGCAACCTGTAATCACATTCCTGAACCAGTGGTCAAAAGCATTGTATCAGCTCGCGCGAAACACTCTTCAAGCTGTGACGAGAAAACCTACGTAGGTTATTTCCATACCCAAGGCGGGTTGGAAACAATGTTGTATGTAAATAAAGAGTCGCACTTGCAGGAAACTGATTATCACTTGCTTGAATTTTTCGCAAATAACATTGCAATGGCATATGACAATCTACGATTGCGCGAGAGCATTAAAGAATCTCAAAAAGAATTATCCTATATTTTGGGAGAAGCGGTTGAAAAACGTTCAAAAGAAACCGGCTCTCACGTGAAAAGGGTCGCGCATTACAGTCAACTTCTTGCGCAATTGTGCGGATTAAATGCTTACCGTTCCGAAATAATAAAACTGGCTTCGCCCCTTCATGACGTGGGTAAAATCAGCATTCCAGACCGAATATTGAATAAAGCTGACAAGCTCGACCCAGAAGAATGGGCTGTCATGCAAACTCATGCTGAAATGGGCTACCAGATATTGAAAAATTCTCAAAATGAGATTCTACGATGCGGCGCAATAATCGCAAGAGAGCATCATGAGAAATGGGATGGTTCAGGATACCCTCAAGGTCTTGCAGGAAAAGACATTAATATTGTTGGTCGAATTACTGCCCTTGCTGACGTATTTGATGCATTAGGCAGCGATAGATGCTATAAACCAGCTTGGCCTATGGAAAAAGTCATTGAATTGATTAAGGCCGAAAAAGGGAAACATTTTGATCCAAATTTAGTCGAGCTATTTGTTGCAAATTTGGATAAATTCATCGCGATAAGAGACAGTTATCCCGACTAAAAATGTAACTTTATTGTAAAAGAATTCACTTTTCTAAAAAACGCACTTGTAGTAGAATCAGAGACAATACACTACAAAGTGTAAAAAACAGGAATTAAAAGGAATTTCTTATGAGATTTGATCAACTCGAGCAGTTTTTGGCGCTTGGTAGTTTGCGTCATTTTCGCCAAGCTGCTGAGCAAACCAATATTAGTACATCTGCTTTAACTCGTAGCATTCAAACCCTCGAAGAGGAAATTGGATGTGAACTTGTAAAACGTTCAACTCGTTCAGTCAAATTAACTGAACAAGGCGAATTGTTCTTAGCGTATTGCAAAAATACCCTAACTGAACTTGAACACACCAAAAAACAAATTCATCAAAGTTTGTTTGGTCGTGATCAACAGCGTTTGGTGATTGGCTATACCAATCAAGCCAGCAAAATTGTTCCTCTTTCATGCGGCCAGTTTTTAGCTGACTTCCCGAATGTGAAGATTGAGATGCAACTTCAAGATGAGCAGGAGCTTAGTCGTAAGTTACAACTCGGTGAAATTGACATCAGCGTCTTTTTACAAAAAGCGTGTCAGATTGAAAGTGATGTGCACTTGCCTGACCAGCTTGTTATGTTTGTTGCGAAGCACCACCCGCTTGCCTCAAAAGACATCATTCGTCGTGAAGAGTTGCTTCAGTACTCTATGTTTGGCTGTTTCTCGCAGTCGAAACAAGTACAAACAATGCTAAACGAAGTCATCGATGGCTTAAATAAAGCGACTAGCGTAAAAATTGGCAACATCGAGCAAGTTATTCAAGGTTTGAAAACGAGACTCAAGTTTCGCTATCGCAAGTATTGAGCATGCCAAAATAGTGGCGCAAGATGCTGATTTGGTGATGTTGAAAACAAACAAGGCGCTAGAACAAGAGCAGTTAGTAGTACAGACAAACCACAATTTAGGTGCGTCCAACTACATTACTCATTTGTTATCTTTGATTGAAAAAACAGCTCAAGATGGACAGTATGTAAGCTAAATACTTACATACTGCAAAACGATACCAACAAAAACAAACATTCCCACGTAGTGGTTGTTTAAAAAGGCTTTAAAACACGCTTCCCTTTCTCTTTGGTGGATGAGTTTTTGTTGGTAGAGCAATAATGCGGTGGCAATACTTAGTGCCACCCAATAGCTAATCCCAAAATTCAGCGTCAAACCAACGCCAACCAAAATGGCAACAAATATGGCATTTAATGCAAAGATAATTTGCCTGTCTGCTTTGCCAAATAGAATCGCCGTGGATTTAACCCCTATTTGCAGATCATCATCTCTATCCACCATTGCATACATCGTATCGTAAGCAACTGTCCATAAACAATTTGCTGTAAACAATGCCCACGCCAAAAGCGGTGTATTTTCGTTTGAAGCCATAAACACCATTGGTATAGCAAAACTGAAGGCCGCACCCAAAACGAATTGAGGTAAGTGAGTAAATCGTTTCATGAAGGGGTAAAGCGTTGCCAATGCCAACGCACCAAAAGACAATGCAATTGTCTGCCAATTTAAAAACAACACCAATACAAATGCGCATAGAAGAAGCACCGCAAATAAGGTCAACGCTTCTCGCGAGGTCACTTTTCCACTGGCAAGAGGTCGTTGCGATGTGCGCTTTACAGCCCCATCTACACGTCTATCGGCGTAATCATTAATAACGCAACCCGCACTTCGCATAATAAAAACACCAGCTGTGAACACAAACAATAATAACCAAGGTGGAAAACCTTCATTCGCGATCCACAATGCCCACATCGTTGGCCAAAGCAGCAGGAATGTCCCTATCGGTTTATCGGTACGCATAAGCTGTTGATAATAAGGCCAGTGCTGACGTTTTAATGAAAAGGTCATGTTTTCTTTGGTTCCAATAAAAAGGCTTCACACACTAACATACTAAACTCACCTTGTGTAAAAACACTACGTCGAGCACTTTTAGTCTCATGTTTGAGGTTTAGTTTATCGAGCAATTCGTATAAAGGTTCATCGATGAGCGTTATTTCAACTTCACCTCTAGTCCACTTTGGTGTTTGAAATAACACTTCACCAAGAGGGGTTGTACCTAGCTTGGTCATAGCTTGCAAAGATTCTGGTATCCAACTTTGAGCGTAGACAACGGGTTGATTATCACACCAAAGCAACACTTCTCGGCACCACATTTGTATTTCGTCGTCAGGGAAAAGGCGAGATAATTCATCAGGTACAGGTTGACGAGATTCACTGAGCACTTCAACAAAAAATTCTTCACAGGTTGCTTTCAGCCGCGCAGTTAATGAACCTTCTTCGAGCAACCAAGATTGAAGGTAACGAGAAATCATGCGAAGTTCAGGCGTATCAAAGGAACCTGAATACCACTTACAAGGTAATGAGATTGGAAAAGAAAGCAAATCAATTCACTTGAAATGTAAAACACTCACGCATCATATCATCCTCACAGCCCATCCAAAAGCCTACTCGGAAAATCACAAGACACCTGTCTTTTAAGATTAAATGCGTATACACTTACTGCATAAATGTACTAGTTAGTAGGAATATCAAGTCATTATGAAGCATCTGCTAGCCCTTTTATTTTCATTGGTGCTGTTTTTACCAACCGCAAAAGCGGACTCAAACGTTGGTTATTTTGGTTTTGAACCAGACATCATCACCAATTACATTGGGCAAAACAGTAAAAAGCTTGGGTACGTGCGCGTAACGGTCGACCTGATGCTGAAAGATGTTTCGAGTATTCCGGTTGTCGAACACCACACCCCATTATTGCGTGACGCAATTGTTCAGATTTTAAGTAAAGAACCAGAAGAATCAATTAAGTCACTCACAGGACGAGAAGAAATTCGCAAGCGTTGTGCGGAAAAATTAAAAGCGCTTCTCAAAGAAGAAACGGGTGATGAGATTATTCGCGAAGTGTTGTTTACTAAGTACTTGTACCACTAGGCTTTCCCCAACCCCAGCCTAGTAGGCCACCAACGATAAGGCCAAATAAGTGTGCCCAATTGGCCATGCTGACATAGAGTATGTCTGCAAACCCGACGAGCATCCATACTAACATTAATCCAATCATAGCCTTAGGAAGTAGCATCGGACCGTGAGGATAACGGCTATGATTCAGCCACAAAAACCCACACAGCGCATACACCACCCCACTCATCCCACCAAAATTTGCATCAACTATCAGATATTGCATCCAATTGCTGGCTAATGCACTACAGGCAAAAAGAGTAATTAAGGTTAGCTGACTAAATTGCTTTGCAATTTTATCGCCCAAATAAATCCACCACATTAAGTTAAACACAAGATGCAGAACATCAAAATGCAGAAACACAGGCGAAAACCAATGAAATACATTACTTTTTTCAAATTGAAAGGTGTGAAAGGTAGCTTCTGGAGCAACAAGATGTAGGCTGAAAAACGTCACGAAACATATCAAAGCCGTCAAGAATACAAACGGATCTAACGCTTTTGCTCGAGACATTAAATTGAGTGAACTGCTGGGGTAAGTAAACAGCGGTGACGTTTGGTTAAGTGCCCACGCCGCGTCTTGAAACTGCTGAGCGTGTGGATCTCGAATAAACTGCTGCCAAATCGGAAGTGCTTTTTCTAGATGCGTGTCTTGCACCCAAAGCTCAGCCGTTTGACCATCAAGCACGCGGATCGTGACGTCGATATGTTGAGTTTTTAGGTAGTCAACCACCCCTTGTAGTAAGCGAGGGCGGTTGTATTCACCTAGCCGAACTAGCGTTCCACGCAATCAGCACACTCCGATGCCCATTGTGTAAATCCGCCATCCATACTGAACACGTTTTCAAACCCCTGCTCAGACAGATAGTTAGCCGCGCCTTGCGAGCTGATACCGTGGTAGCACACAACCACAATCGCATCATCAAACTCTTTATCCTGCATAAACTGCGCGAGGTTTGCGTTAGATAGGTTCTCTGCACCTGGGATACGACCGCTTGCAAAGGAGTCCGCATCACGAATATCCGCGATGACTAATTCGCCAGAATCTAAACGATTGCGCACTTCAGCAACAGAAATGTGTTTAAAAGACATATATCCTCAATTTAACTCATTGATTGTGCTTCGTGATTTTGAATGGTAAGAAACCCAATTCATTGAATTTTAAAAGCACTGTAACACGGCGTGAAAAGGTAGTTTGCACCACCTTTAATAACGTGGTTAGTCCCAGTTTAAGATGACTTTACCTGATTGGCCAGAAATCATCGTGTCGAAGCCTTCTTGGAAATCATCGATATGGAAACGATGTGTGATAATCGGGTCCAGATTTAAACCAGACTGGATCAAGCTTGCCATTTTGTACCACGTTTCAAACATTTCACGACCGTAGATACCTTTAATGACAAGACCTTTAAAGATCACTTGGTTCCAATCAATTGCCATGTCTGATGGCGGAATACCCAACATTGCGATTTTACCACCGTGATTCATGCTGTTAAGCATTGCATTGAATGCACTTGGAACGCCTGACATTTCAAGACCAATATCGAACCCTTCGGTCATGCCAAGGTCTTTCATGACGTCTTTAAGGTTCTCTTTCGCCACATTGACTGCGCGCGTCGCGCCCATTTGCTTAGCAAGGCTTAAACGGTATTCATTCACATCCGTAATGACGACATGACGAGCACCCACATGCTTAGCCACCGCCGCTGCCATAATCCCGATTGGACCCGCACCAGTGATAAGCACATCTTCACCAACTAAATCAAAAGACAACGCCGTATGCACAGCGTTACCAAATGGGTCAAAAATTGACGCTAAATCATCGGAAATGTTGTCTGGAATTTTAAAGGCGTTATAAGCTGGAATAACAAGGTATTCAGCGAATGAACCTTCGCGATTTACCCCTACCCCAATTGTATTACGACATAAATGCACTCGACCCGCACGGCAGTTGCGGCAATATCCACACGTGATGTGACCTTCACCAGATACACGGTCACCCACTTTAAAACCGCGAACTTCTTGACCCATGTCCACGACTTCACCGACGTATTCATGGCCGACAACCATTGGGGTAGGAATCGTCTTTTGCGCCCAATCATCCCACTTGTAAATATGTACGTCCGTACCGCAAATCGCTGTCTTACGGATTTTGATTAATAGATCATTGTGGCCTACTTCCGGCTTAGGCGCATCGGTCATCCAAATCCCTGGTTCCGCTTTCAATTTAGACAATGCTTTCATGATTTTACTCTTTAAAAAAATGGTGGGATTGCCCACCATTAAGTTTAGATAACGCCTAACTCTTTACCAATACGCGTGAATGCTTCAATCGCTATATCCAATTGCGCTTTGGTATGAGCTGCAGAAATTTGTGTACGAATACGAGCTTGACCCTTCGGGACGACAGGGAATGAGAAACCTGTTACATAGATGCCTTCTGCGAGCAACTTTTCAGCCATGTTTGCAGCAACTTTAGCGTCACCCAACATGACAGGGATGATTGCGTGATCTTTACCTGCGCAAGTAAAGCCAGCCGCTTCCATCTTGGTACGGAAATACGTCGCGTTATCCCAAAGAGTATCGCGAAGCGCCTTACCTTGTTCCATCATGTCGATGACTTTAATCGATGCTGTTACAATCGATGGAGCAAGTGAGTTAGAGAATAAATATGGACGTGAGCGCTGACGTAACCACTCAACAATTTCTTTACGACCTGATGTATAACCACCAGATGCACCACCGAGCGCTTTACCTAACGTACCAGTGATAATATCTACACGACCCAAAACACCGCAATATTCTGGTGTACCACGACCGTTTTCACCTACAAACCCAACCGCGTGTGAATCATCCACCATCACTAATGCATCGTATTTGTCCGCAAGATCACAAACCGCTTGCAAGTTACAGATCACGCCATCCATAGAGAAAACGCCATCCGTCGCGATAAGCTTCACTTTTGCACCAGCTTCGTTTGCTGCAATAAGTTGCTGCTCTAGGTCAGCCATATCATTGTTTGAATAACGGAAGCGTTTTGCTTTACAAAGACGGACACCATCAATGATTGAAGCATGGTTTAACGCATCACTAATGATAGCGTCATCTGGACCTAAGATCGTTTCGAACAAACCTGCGTTGGCATCAAAACAAGAAGAGTACAGAATGGTGTCTTCCGTTTGTAAAAAATGGCTGATTTTTGATTCAAGTGTTTTGTGGATATCTTGCGTACCACAGATAAAGCGTACTGAAGCTACACCAAAACCATGATCGTTGAGCCCTTGTTGAGCAGCTGCAATAAGCTCAGGATTATTAGCAAGACCTAAGTAGTTGTTGGCACAAAAGTTAATTACTTTTTCGCCTGTCGATACTTCGATTTCTGCCTGTTGTGAAGACGTAATAATACGCTCGTTTTTGTACAGACCTTCCGCTTTCACTTCTTCAAGTTGCTGCTGAATTTGGCTATAAAATGCCGCTGCTCGCATGTGTTCTCTCCATATTTTGCACGGCTAATCTTGTCATCATACAAGATTAGAAATTATGGTTATTGTAAAAGGTAAATGCTGCTAATGCACGGGTACAGCATAAAATCTCAATGGTATTGATTACTTCAAACCAAGCGTTGTTGGTACTTCCGCAAGGCTATCAACAACATGAGTCGCCAATGCTTGACACGACTCACTAATTTTTTGACCAGAGCGCACTAAGACTCGGTTAGGTACGCCAGCTGCGTGAGCAGCTTCCATATCAGACGATTTATCACCGACCATAACGCTACTGGCTAAATCTAAGACATGTTCGTTCGCAGCTTGCAGTAACATCCCGGGATAAGGTTTACGGCAATCACACTCACGTAGGTACTCACCCTGCGCATTTTTAGGGTGATGGGGGCAAAAGTACACGCCGGTGATTTCAACGCCATGGCGTTGAAATTCCTCACACATCCAGTTCGTTAGTTCATGAAATTGAGCTTCGCTGTAGTAGCCTCGGCCAATACCGGATTGATTCGTTACAATAACGAGTGCGTAACCATTTGCTTGGAATAGTTTGCAGGCTTCAAACACACCTTCAATGAACTGAAAATCGTCCGCTTTATGAACGTATGCGTGATCTACATTCACCACACCGTCACGGTCTAAAAAAATCGCTTTTTGCATTATAAGCTCTCTTTTTCAACAACTTGGTCAAACATGGCAAGAACGGTTTCGGTCTTAATTTGCGCCATTAAGTCATGTCCTTTAACACGCGTTCCCCAAGGTAACTGCTCTACATCTTTGCCTTTTTGTTGTTTTAAGTTAGCGTGATACACCTCAACCACGTAATCTTGGTAGAGATATGGACCAGTCCGTTTCGGATTCGAATGAGCATATAGCCCTATCACAGGAGTCCCCATCGTCACAGCCATGTGAGCGGGTCCCGTATCTGGTGCAACAACCAAACTTGCTTGTTCTAACACGCACAGCAGTTGTTTTAAGGACGTTTTACCGATTAAATCAACTATTGGCGCATGACTCTTCGCCTGTATCTGTGCACCGAGCGTCCGTTCAAGCTCCGTTGGACCACCACTTAACACAACTGAGAAACCCTTTTTATGGGCGTAGTCGGCAAGCGCCGCATAGCGTTCTGGTAACCAATTACGCTCCGCTTTGCTTGCGGCTGGTGCAATGACCAAAATACGGTCTAATCCCTCGAGTAACTTTGAAGCCACATCTCTGTCTTGCTGCGTTACCGGCATTTCCCAAGTAGGCGTAGTAAACTCCACTCCTATTGTTCGAGCGAACTCAGCAAACCCCTCTAGTACATGAGGTTCAGATTGAGGCGCTATACGCTTGTTAATGAACAAACTGTGGAGTTCTTTTGAGCGACCTTTATCAAAGCCGATTTTTTGCTTTGCGGGGATACAACGTGCTGCCATATTGGCACGAAAAGCAACTTGCATGTGTAATAACACATCAAACTGACGACCTTTAAAAGTCTGTTTTAACTGTGAATAAGCCTGCTTACCAAGTTTTTTATCAAAAACGACCAGTTCAACACCCGGTAAGTCTTTGAGCATCATGGCTTCTATTTTGCCAATCACCCATGTAATAGACGCCTTAGGATGGGCGCGTTGGATGGCTTGAACCGCGGCGACAGCATGACAGACGTCTCCTATGGCTGAAAGGCGAAGAATACAGATAGACTGGAAGGCTTGGCTCACAACAAACTCTATACACAATAAAATTGAGCGGTGATCTTAAATTAATCAGCATGCTTTGCAAGTTTCAGACGACGAAAAAACACGATACACTAACGTTTTGAAGTTAAAAATTGCGATACATGAACGTTAAACAGCAAGGCCATACCTATTTCATTCATGCCGATGATTATTCTGCGTTGAACTCGGAGTCATTTGATCCAAACTATTGGCGAGAACAAAATGCCATCGTGAATGAAAAAAAGGCCGTGCTACCGCGTATTTTGTGAAATTATCCCACTCAACCATCGCTGTACTCCGACACTACTGGCGTGGTGGCCTAATTGGTAAAATATTGAGTGATCAATATTTGTTTATAGGTCTAGAAAAAACAAGAGTATATCAGGAGTTTTCACTGCTCTGTGCTTTGCATTCACAAGGGCTAGCCGTACCACAACCGATCGCGGCACAAGTAAAACGCTCTGGCTTAATTTATCGTGGCGATATTTTGACTAAAGCAATAGCAAATGCGGAATCGTTGTGTGAACGCATGCAAAAACAGCGCATTAGTGACAGCTCATGGGAAGCTATCGCTACGACAATAGCCAAATTCCACAAAGCTGGCGTATATCATGCCGATCTCAACATCAACAATATCTTGTTTTCGACCAATAACTGTATTTATCTAATCGATTTTGACCGAGGTGAACTCAGAACGCCCGCACTTCAATGGCAAAAAGAGAATATGGCGCGATTAAAACGGTCGTTTTACAAAGAAGCGCATAGGCAAGAGACTTTTTATTTCAGTGAAACAAATTGGCAAACACTGGAACAATACTATGAAGACGAGATGAAAAAAGCCGTCGTGTGACGGCTTTTTAGAGTGACATTTAAAATTGCTTACGCCTTAATTTTTTTAATCACGTTTGATGTTGAACAACCATCCAGAAATGTGAGTACTTCGACTTCACCACCTTGACTTAATACAAAGTCAGCACCCGCAATTTGCTCAACCGTGTAATCCCCGCCTTTCACTAGAACATGAGGATTCACTTTCTCAATTAGCGCCGCAGGAGTATCGTTTTCCTCCACGCTACCAAATGGAATAACCCAATCCACTGACGCCAACGCCGAAAGTACCATGGCTCGCTCATTTAAAGGATTGATCGGTCTATCCGCACCTTTAAGTCGCTTAATCGACTCATCGTTATTCAAACCAACGACTAATCGGTCACCGCGCGCTTTGGCTTGAGCAAGATAACGTACATGACCCGCATGAAGAATGTCGAAACACCCATTGGTGAACACTATTTTCTCTCCATTTTGTTTCGCAAATTCGATGTGTTTTAGCACATCGTCAAATGGGGTTTGATAGTGCTCACCCGTCGCTCTTAAATACTGGCCTAACTTACGGCTCAACTCTTCTGGCGATACGGTCGTCGCGCCCAGTTTACCAACGGCTATACCGGCTGCTAAATTCGCCATTTCTACCGCGTCTTTTGCAGGCATACCTGCACCCAACATAACGGCTAGTGTTGCAATTACCGTGTCACCAGCGCCTGTTACATCACTAACTTCAAGCACTTGAGCGGCAAAGTCGTATTTTTCTGTCGCCGTAATCAGCGACATCCCTTGCTCTGAACGCGTCAGCAGCATGGCCTCAATGCCTGCTGATGTAATCAAATCGCGGGCACTTTGAGTAAGTAACTCTTCGCTGTCGACCAAGCCTCCCGCTAACTTAAATTCGTTTAAGTTAGGCGTGACAATATTCGCGCCGCGATAGCGGGCTAAATCGTGCGACTTAGGATCGATAAGCACAAACTTGCCTGCCGCTTTCGCAACGTCAATCATTGCTTCAATCGACGCGAGAGCGCCTTTGTTGTAATCCGAGAACAACACGATGTCATAATCGTCAACAACCGTTTTCAAACGTTCAAGCAAGCTTTCACTGTGTGCTTGGGTAAACGTTTCTTCCATATCTAGCCGAACAACTTGCTGATGACGCGAAATCACGCGCATTTTGGCGATAGTTGGATAGCCTTCAACTTTAACAAGCTGCGAAGCGATATGGTCTTGTTCTAAGGTTTTTTCAAGCGCGATACCGTCCGTATCATGGCCAATAAGACCTAGCAAGCCGACTTGACCATCCAAATGTGCAATATTTTTTGCCACATTCGCTGCGCCACCGGCTTTGTCTTCAACTTTACTGACCTTTACAACCGGCACTGGTGCTTCTGGCGAAATACGCCCAGTGTCACCATGCCAATAGCGATCCAACATGACATCGCCGACCACCAGCACTTTAGCTTCTGTAAGGTGTTGTAGACGTGATAATTCCATGAATTACTCCGCTACCAGCATATCAACAGCTTCACACAGCCAATGACCAATAAACATGTGTGCTTCTTGAATTCTCGCCGTTTCATCATTACGAATGATAATGGACAATTTCGCGATGTCTTTCACTTTTCCACCTTCACGTCCTGTGAATGCAACCGTATATGCGCCAATCTCATTTGCAGCGGCAAGTGCTAAATTAATGTTTGCACTGGTGCCAGAAGTGGTTAAGCCAATAACAAGATCCTCTGGCTTACATAACGCTTGAACTTGACGTTCAAAAACCGTATCAAAATGATAGTCGTTACTGTGTGCGGTTAAAATTGACGTGTCTGTCGTCAACGCTATTGATGCCAAAGGGCCACGTTCTTTTTTATAACGTACTACGAACTCGGCAGCTAAATGCTGTGAATCTGCGGCGCTACCACCATTACCGAACCAAATAACCTTACCACCGCTATTCAATGTTTTTTCGCAGGCAGCTAAAAGAGCCATACATTCTGCGTGATAATTTGCCATTGTGGCGAATAAGGTATTGTGGCGAGCTAGGCTTGCCTCATAACTTGCCGATATTGCGTCTAGCTTTGACATAATGAATCCTATTTAAAACCCGTGTTCTAACACAATCTAAATGAAGGCTATGCTATTTAGACTGGTATTATCCTACCAATATACGTTTAAAGAAAGCCAAGCGTAATTCTCACCGAAAACGTCTTTACCAACAGCAAGCTTGGCCTCTGCCTGTTTATTTTGCCAACGTTCTGAGCGCACAATTTCAAGTTCTTGAGAACGATGTTTATATTCGAATTCCATTCTAGGAAACTCTGTTTCAAAGTCGTTTTCGGTTTGAGTTGTCGTGTATTTCACACGCCAGTTGGATTGACTATCAGTTTGAACAACCCACTCTAATATGTGTGCATTTACTGGGTTGTCATCACCAAACAATCTGTTATCTGCAGCAAAGTTACCAACGACAAAACCATTGACGGTATTTCCATTTTTAAAATACAAATCGTTGATATACCAACGTGTATTCATTTGAGAGAATTCGTAACGAAGCGTTGATTTTTCAGTTAACTTAGGTAAGTAAACTCCGTAATTCATAACTAAGTTACCAAACTGGTAATTTTTATGACCACTGGTGTCTTCTCCACCATACTCAAAATACACTTCGGCATTAAACCAATCCGTAAATTGGTGATGAGAGGTTAATGATGCCCATTGATCACCCAATTCACTATCAAAGGTATTGCCTGACAAATCACGATTATCTTGTCCTGCGGGATCGAAAAACGCCTTCATCACGTCTCCGAACGAAACCGGACGGGGTCCACCACCGAATTGCATCATTCGGTTAAAGCCGATTGTCCAGCCATCCATCGGTTCAATGCTAAAACGTGAGCCTGCTAATTGAGGCGTGCCACTAACCAGTTTGCCATCATAGTAAAAACCGTCCTCAACATAATCGAGTCTCAGAGTAAAAAACCTCAGCATCGAAATTCCACCAATTATTTAATGGCGACACTAAGCTGATTGAGAGTGAAGGCGATGATTTGGCGTTATTTGAAAAGATTTGCCCGAAATGTTTAAAGGGGGAAAGCCAGTGTTCGCGATAACCTGCGTCAACTTGAATGTTGCCAAGTGAATAAGCAACAAACGTATTGTAAGGCACTAGTTCGCTTTGTTTTACGCGGTATTCGAGGCCTACTTGCATTAACGTATTTTCAGTGCCACGCCAAATGCCTTCGAATGCCAACTGCAAATACTCTTTCGATGTATTACCGCGCTCATTTGCCAATTTGTCTTCTTCACCTGAGCTGATCGTGGCTTTCACACCTTGCCGGGTTATCCCATCTTTACTCTGATAAACCTTCAATTTGCTCGAAATCGAGCGATACAAATCAGGATCAGAGACGCGAACATAGCGAAGCGCTTGATATACATCATTGATTCGATATGGCTTTCGTGACGGAGTTCCGGTCGTTAATGAAAACAATTGATCAATCTGGTATTCCAACAACGGATCACTACCAAGTGGAAGATAAGCAGTCGGGGCTGCAAAAGTCGGTGTACTAACTAACATACCTAAGCACGTTAGAATGGCGGTTTTCAATTTCATCACAGTGTAAATTCAACAGACATGTTGACCCATATTAACAAATTTAATGACGAGAAACAGAACATTCCCTGTTTAAAAGTGTAACTAATTCAATTGTCAGTTTGCGTACCAAACGTAGACCGTTACAATAGGCACTCCATCGATTCAGGTGCATTATGGCTAGATTTATTTATTCATTCATTTTGCTGCTATTAGCTCCCGTGTTGATTACCTACTTATGGGTTTTCAGAGGGAAAAAACAAGCTGCATACCGCATTCATTTTAACGAGCGATTCGCATACGGTATAAGTTCTCTGCCTAAACACGCTCTCCTGTTTCACTGCGCATCTGTCGGTGAAGTACTCGCGGCTGCACCATTAATAAAAAAATATAAGCAACAACACCCCAACGATAAAATTATTGTAAGCACGAACACCCCCACAGGCCGTGCTCAAATTGAAGCGATTTTTCAAGAATCAGTAAACTGTGTTTATCTTCCCTTAGATTTTTATTTCACAGCACGACGATTTATCAATACGCTTCGTCCTAAAGCACTTTGTGTACTGGAAACAGAGCTTTGGCCAAATCTTTTCGCTCATGCGAAAGCAAATGACTGTCCTGTACTTGTGCTCAATGCCCGCTTGTCTGAAAAATCAATGAAAGGTTATCAACGTGTTCAACCTCTCACCAATGTATTAATGCGCGCCGTGACCTATTTGGCGAGTCATAATGAGCAAGATGCAAGCCGTTTCATGAAGCTTGGGCTGCGAGAAGATAAAATTAGGGCTACGGGTTCGATTAAATTCGACATTCAGCTATCTGAACCAGAACAGATTAAAGCTAGACAACTAAAGTCTTTGTTATCTGGCCGCTATGTATGGGTTGCTGGGTCAACTCATCCCTTAGAGCATGAGCAAGTGCTCGCTGCGCATAAACTGTTGTTGAAGCAATACCCAACTGCACTACTAATTATTGCCCCAAGGCATCCAGAACAGTTTGAACCCGTTGCATCTTTACTTGCGACTCAGCAATTCAGAATGACACGACGCAGCAATATGCAATCACTAGAAGAATCACAAGTTTTACTTGCAGACACTCTAGGTGAATTAAAATGTCTGTATGGCGCTTCAGACGTTGCCTATGTCGGCGGTAGTTTAATTGAGCGAGGTGGGCACAACCCACTGGAAGCTGCTGCATTCTCCGTTGGTGTCCTGTCCGGACCCCATACCTATAATTTTGCTCATATCTACCCTGAGACTCATAAATGCATCGGCAGCTATCACCGTGTTTGATAGCGAATCGCTGTTTGAACAGCTCCATACGCTTTTTAACGACAACGATGCGCGTATGCAACTGGGCCGCAATGCCCATCAAGTATTAATGAATAATCAGGGTGCGATTAATAAAACGTTAGCTTTAATCGATAAGTCTTTAGGACGCAATATATGAATTCAGATGCTATTAGTGCAATGAAGAACTGGGTAAGTTCCGTCATCGTAAAATACAATTTTTGCCCATTTGCACGCAAAGAAGTTGAAAACAACACGATCCATTATGAACTTTCGGACGCTTTGACAATTGAAGATGCCGTGCTCGCCATGATAGAAAGTTGTATCGCACTTGATAGTCACCCGGAACGCGAAACTACACTGTTGATTTTTAATAATGGTTTTCACGATTTTGATGCGTTTCTGGATCTGGTCGATTTAGCAAACGCTTTACTGGCCGCACAAGGCTATGAAGGGAAATACCAAATCGCAAACTTTCATCCAGATTATGTCTTTGCAGACAGTGATGAAAACGATCCGGCCAATTACACAAACCGCGCGCCTTACCCTACGCTGCATTTGATCCGTGAAGACAGCATGGCGCAAGCTCTTGCAACGTATGATGATTCTGAGCAAATTCCTGAAAATAACATTCGCCTAGCTAGACGCAAAGGTGAAGCTTTTTGGCAACAACTTCTATCGAGCTGTAAGTCTCACTAGATACCCCTTACAGGGAAAATCGAATTCATTCTTTAGGCAATCTGGTCATTAAAAAACAAAAAAGGCGCTCTAAGAGCGCCTTTTAACTGTTTGATGTTAACTTAGCCTACGTATTTACGAGCGTTACGGAACATTCGCATCCACGGGCTATCTTCTTTCCATTCATCTGGATGCCATGAGTTAGAAACTGCACGGAAAACGCGTTCAGGGTGAGGCATCATTACGGTTGCACGGCCATCATTTGACGTAATCCCTGTAATACCCGCAGGAGAGCTATTCGGGTTCGCTGGGTAAGTTTCAGTTGGATTGCCGAAGTTATCAACGAATTTAACCGCGACAGTACCAGTTGTAAGGGCATGTTCAACCGTCGCGCTATTACGGAATTCAGCATGACCTTCACCATGTGATACAGCAATTGGCATACGCGAGCCTGCCATACCTTGGAAGAACACCGACGGACTGTCTTGTACTTCAACCAAACTGAAGCGAGCTTCAAATCGCGCTGATTTGTTCTGTACAAAACGAGGCCAATGCTCAGTACCCGGGATAAGTTCACGTAACGTTGACATCATTTGACAACCATTACATACCCCTAAGCTGAACGTATCTTGACGCTCAAAGAACGACTGGAATTGGTCACGAGCCATGTCGTTAAACAGAATTGATTTTGCCCAACCTTCGCCAGCGCCCAGTACGTCACCGTAGGAGAAACCACCACAGGCGACTAAACCTTTAAATTGATCCAGTGTGATACGACCTTCTAGAATATCACTCATGTGAACATCGATTGCCGCAAAACCTGCACGATTGAACGCGACGGCCATTTCTAGATGTGAGTTAACACCCTGCTCACGTAAGATTGCCATACGCGGTTTGGCACCCGTTGCAATGTATGGAGCCGCAATATCTTCATTAAGATCAAAGCTCAGTTTGACGTTTAGACCTGGGTCTTTTGCATCAAATTTTGCTTCGAACTCTTGCTTCGCGCATTCCGGATTATCGCGCATTGCTTGCATTTGGTAAGTGGTTTCTGCCCAAATAGTGCGTAACGCTGTACGTGTATCGGCAAGAATAGTATCGCCATTACGTGCAAAGGTGACGTTGTCTTCGTTATTTAGTGTACCAATAACGTGAGACACATTCGCAAGGCCATTTGCCGCTAAGATTGCTTTAACAGCATCCAAGTCGCTTTGTCGAACTTGAACTACCGCACCGAGTTCTTCATTAAACAGCACCTCGATATCTGAACCTGTCAATGCATCCAGCTCTACGCTCACACCGGTATGGCCAGCAAACGCCATTTCCGCAACAGTAGTAAATAAACCACCGTCTGAACGGTCGTGGTAAGCCAGTAGCTTGTCTTCTGATACAAGCGTTTGCATTGCGTTGTAGAAACCTTTCAATAACTCAGGGCTATCCACATCTGGCGTCTTATCACCTAACTGCTTATAAACCTGCGCGAGACACGATGCACCTAAACGGTTTTGGCCCGCACCTAAATCCACAAGCAGCAGACTCGTCTCGCCTTTATCGGTACGAAGTTGTGGCGTCACTGTCTTGCGCACATCGTCTACACGACCAAACGCTGTAATGATGAGTGAAAGCGGCGCGGTAACGGCTTTCTCTTCACCGTTTTCGTCCCACTTCGTCTTCATCGACATCGAGTCTTTTCCAACTGGGATCGTAAGACCTAGTGCAGGACATAATTCTTCGCCAACGGCTTTTACTGCCTCATAAAGACCCGCATCTTCACCTGGGTGACCTGCAGCCGCCATCCAGTTTGCTGATAGCTTGATGTTTTCCAAACCACCAATATTCGCACAAGCGATGTTGGTTAACGCTTCACCGACCGCTAGACGCGCTGATGCACCGTAATTTAACAGTGCTGCGGGAGTACGTTCGCCCATAGACATAGCTTCGCCATGATAGGTATCAAACGAGGCTGCGGTTACGGCACAGTTTGCTACTGGCACCTGCCAAGGACCCACCATTTGATCGCGAGCCACAAGACCGGTTACCGTGCGGTCACCGATAGTGATAAGGAAAGTTTTTTCTGCAATCGTCGGTAGACGAAGTAAACGTTCAGCAGCGTCTTTCAATTCAATCGCTGACGTGTTTAACGCCTGACCTGTTGCTTGTTGTGATTTTACATCACGGTGCATTTTCGGTGGCTTACCCAAAAGCACGTCTAGTGGTAAATCCACAGGATTGTTGTCGAAGTGACTGTCTGAAACCGTCAAATGACGTTCTTCTGTTGCTTCACCAATGACGGCATATTGAGCACGTTCACGTTTACAAATCGCTTCAAAACGAGCGAAATCTTCCGCAGCAACCGCCAATACATAACGCTCTTGTGATTCGTTACACCAAATTTCATGTGGTGCCATGCCTGGCTCGTCATTTGGAACGTTACGAAGTTCAAACTTACCACCTCGGCCACCATCATTCACCAATTCAGGGAATGCATTTGAAATGCCGCCCGCGCCCACGTCGTGAATAAACGCGATTGGGTTTGCATCACCAAGCTGCCAACATTTGTCGATCACTTCCTGACAACGACGTTCCATTTCTGGGTTTTCACGTTGTACTGACGCAAAATCTAAATCTTCGTTGGACTGACCTGACGCCATCGATGATGCCGCACCGCCGCCCAGACCGATGTTCATGGCAGGTCCACCAAGCACGATAAGCTTTGCACCAACCGGGATTGAGCCTTTTTGTACGTGATCTTCACGAATGTTACCTAGGCCACCTGCAATCATGATTGGCTTGTGGTAGCCACGTACTTCTTCACCGTTGTGGCTATTTACTTTTTCTTCGTACGTACGGAAGTAGCCTAATAAGTTAGGACGTCCAAATTCGTTGTTAAACGCAGCGCCACCAAGTGGACCTTCAACCATAATATCTAATGCGCTAACGATACGACCAGGCTTGCCAAAATCGCTTTCCCATGGTTGCTCAAAACCCGGAATACGTAAGTTAGAAACAGTGAAACCGACAAGACCTGCTTTTGGTTTTGAACCACGACCAGTCGCACCTTCATCACGGATCTCACCACCAGACCCCGTTGAAGCACCTGAGAATGGTGCAATCGCTGTTGGGTGGTTGTGGGTTTCCACTTTCATTAGGATGTGAATATCTTCGTGATGATAATCGTACTCGCCTTGCGCATTCGGGAAGAAACGACCCGCTTTTGAGCCAGTCATTACAGCAGCATTGTCTTTGTAGGCCGACAACACATTTTCACTGTGGGTTTCGTACGTATTTTTGATCATTTTGAACAGCGACTTCGACTGTTCAACACCATCGATTGTCCAATCGGCATTGAAGATTTTATGACGACAATGTTCAGAGTTAGCTTGTGCGAACATAAACAGTTCAATGTCGTTTGGGTTACGACCTAATTTTTGGAAGCTCTCAACAAGGTAATCAATTTCGTCGTCAGCTAAGGCAAAACCTTGCTCTACGTTCGCCTTTGCAAGTGCATCACGACCACCACTAAGAATATCCACTGATGACATTGGACGTGGCGTTTCAACACGGAATAACTGACCTGCCGCTTCTAATGTTGCATGCGTCGATTCGGTCATGCGATCGTGTACCAGTTTCGCCACATCGCTTAATTGCGCTTCATTCAGCGCACCTTCAACGTAATACGCAATACCACGTTCAACGCGGTGTACTTTAGTTAGGCCACAGTTTATTGCAATGTCAGTTGCTTTTGATGCCCAAGGAGAAATAGTACCTAAACGTGGAGTCACCAGGATCAACGCACCAGTTGGCTCGTGCTCAGGAATGGTTGGTCCGTACTTTAACAGCTTTTGTAGCTTGTCTAATTCGGCCTCTGTCAATGATTCGGTGAGATCGGCAAAATGCATAAACTCAGCGTACACACCTGTTACTGGTAAATTAGCTGCTTGACATTTTTCGAGGATCTTTTGAACTTTAAACTCAGAAAGTGCTGGCGCACCACGTAAGATTAACATAGGTATTTTCATCCGGGGTTAGGGATTGAACGATATTTAGGGTCGCTATTATAGTCGAATTGGCGTCTGGATTTAACACAAAAATGTCAATTCCGAGAAAAATTGAAGGACAAAATGCCGCTGTTCTCAATATCAACCGAAAATTATAGATTAAGCAATTGAATTTCAAATCAACTCTGTCTTTTCAATAACCAAATGAAAAAGGGGTTTTGTCTTCATTTTCGAGGACTGTAAAAGGTGACAGCTTGAAATTTCATCCATTCACTACAATATTTAGAACAGATAGGGATTAATCCAAATTCGGCGTTTATACGTTCAAAAATGCTAGGCGTTAGGTGAAAAAACGGCTAGTATCGAGGAAAATTTGAGGTTTTGTTCGTTGTGATAAAACGCGCGCGAGCCTTTAACTTTGAACTGCAAACCCGCTTTTCAATCCTATTTACATGTTACTAGAAATCAAGTTTCAACCCGCCTTGTCAAACTAATGCAACATTATGCGGTCTAATCTCTAGGAATAGTTACTCTCACAAAAGGAGGTTCTGATGTTAAATAGACGTCGAACTACACGTTTTAAACGAAATATTCGTAATGCTTCGCCAAATCGTCGCCGTATTACGCTTAAAAACATCCACAAGAAAATTTTACACCGTCGTAGTCAGTACGCGATGATGTTACTAGACAGCTGCGCGGCTCAATCTTGAGCCGCCTGTTTTAGGGCCTTTTTCTCTGCTCTTCTCGCTTTAAAAAACGCAGATATTTTTTCAGAGCAAGCCTCCGCCAACACCCCTCTTGTAATATCGACTTGATGATTCAATCGAGGTTCTTGTAATAAATTCATAATAGAACCAGCGGACCCTGTTTTAGCGTCGCAGGCGCCGTAGACAACACGTTGTATCCGACTATGCACCAACAATCCCGCACACATTGAACACGGTTCAAGGGTGACATAGAGCGTACAGTCAACTAATCGATAGTTCTCCAATACCTTGCCGGCTTCGCGAATTGCCATCATTTCGGCATGCGCGGAAGGATCATGCAAACTAATGGACTGATTCCAACCCGCGGCAACAAACTCGTTGTCTTTTACAAGGACCGCTCCGACTGGAATTTCACCTTGCTGCCAAGCTTTGTCTGCAAATTCGAGTGCCATGCGCATCCAATGCTCATCAGAGGGTGTCATCATGCTATTTTTTCCTGATATTTTTACTCGCAATTATAACAAGTTCCGCCTGATATGTGGATTATTGCTAAAATTAGACAAAATGGCGTGGCTTCGCTTTTATGCTTTGGGCTATAATTCGCCGCTTTTTTTATTCTTGGCACACACTACACACGGGCATAAGATGAAATTTCCTGGCCGCCGCAGGCATAAACACTATTTTCCAGTGGAAGACAAAGATCCACTTATTAGCCAGTTTCACTCGAGCGATCGATTAACTCACAACTACATCTGTGGTATCGACCAGATCGTCGTGGATATAGAAGCTAAAGTTGACCAAGCCTTTTTGGACGAGTTTCAATTAAAACGAGGCATGTCTCAAGTTATCGACAGCACTATCACCAACGCGCTCTACGATCGCTTAAAGCGTGATAAGTTAGTTGAATACGAATTTGCCGGTGGCACGATTGGTAACACCTTACATAACTACTCCGTACTCGCGGACGATCGTTCTGTGTTACTCGGTGTAATGAGTGAAAACATCAATATCGGTAGTTACGCTTATCGTTTTCTTTGTAACACTTCAAGTCGTGTTGATTTGAACTATCTCCAACCTGTTGATGGCCCTATTGGCCGTTGTTTTACCTTAATCGATGACACTGGAGAACGTACGTTTGCCATAAGCGCTGGCTTAATGAATTACTTGCGCCCTGAATCGATTGATAAGGCACTAGTTCAAAATTCATCAGCGCTACTCATCAGTGCGTATTTAATGCGTACACAAGGTGATGAGACAATGACTGAAGCAACAATGCAAGCCGTTCAATACGCCAATGAAGCTGGTGTTCCCGTGGTTTTGACGCTGGGTACTAAGTTTTTGATTGAACAAGACCCAACTTGGTGGGCTGAGTTTGTAGAAAAGTACGTTGATATTTTAGCGATGAACGAAGAAGAAGGTGAAGCAATCACCGGATTTAGTGATCCACTTCTTGCCGCAGATAAAGCTCTCGATTGGGTTGATCTTGTCATTTGTACAGCGGGTGCTCGCGGTATGTTTATGGCAGGTTACGTTGAAGAATCGTTTAAACGAGAAACAGAGCATCCATTACTTCCTGGTGCAATCTCTGAATTCAACCGCTATGAATATTCTCGTGCTATGCGTAAATCAGAATGTGAAAATCCCATCCGTATGTACACGCATTCGGCTCCATACATGGGTGGGCCTGACGCGATTAAAAACACCAACGGTGCCGGTGACTGCGCCCTTGCTGCCGTGTTACACGACTTATCAGCAAATGTATATCACAAGTTAAATGTACCAAACTCGGCTAAGCATGAGCAAAATGCCTTTACGTATTCGTCTCTGGCGCAGATCAGCAAATACGCAAACCGTGCCAGCTATGAAGTCCTTGTACAACACTCTCCTCGTTTGTCGCGCGGACTTCCTGAGCGGGAAGACTCGCTAGAACAAGCGTATTGGGACTAATAGAAAAGGCGCATCTTGCGCCTTTTTGCTTCTCGCTAAAAAATCACCCGAACATTAGAACGCATTAAACTCTATCATCTCTGAAAGCTTAGCTAATGCCTCAATTCCCGCGACAGAATTACCCACTTTGTCCAATCCCGGCGAATAGACCGCAACGGTAAACTTCCCAGGCACAACCGCAATGATTGTGCCGGAAACTCCTGATTTTCCAGGCATCCCCACTCTATAGGCGAAATCCCCAGCTGCGTCATATAGCCCACTTGTAAAAAGTAGTGAATTCAATTGTTTGGTTTGTCGAGCAGTCAAGAGTTGCTGATTGGAAAACTGGCAATAACCCGCATTTGATAAATAGCTATACGCCTTGGCAAGCTCCACAACGTTTAATTCAATTGCGCAGTAGTGAAAGTACGCTTTGAGTACATCATCGACCTGATTATCAAAGTTACCAAATGACTTCATAAGATGCGCCATAGCGGCATTACGATGCCGATGTTCATACTCAGAATTGGCCACTTTCTTGTCGATGATAACGCGAGGGTTGTCACTTTGAGCACGAAATGCTTCCAACATACTATGGATGGGCGCAGATAAGCGCGAGTAGAGCGCATCACAGGTTACTATCGCGCCGGCATTAATAAATGGATTACGCGGTATACCTTTTTCAAATTCAAGCTGAGTCAATGAATTGAACGCCGTGCCTGACGGTTCTTTGCCAACTCGTCGCCAAAGCGCTTCTTCATACCGTTGCAACGCTAAAGTTAAGGTCATGACTTTGGAAACAGACTGAATCGTGAAGCGAGATTCGCAGTTACCGGCAGTATAAATTTGACCATCCGTTGTAACGACCGCTATTGCAAACTGCAGCGGGTTAACTTCAGCTAAAGCTGGAATGTAATCTGCCACCTTTCCCTTTCCGACGAAGGGACGGCTATGTTGTTCAACTTGATTTAATAGGGCTTGAAAATCGTGCAAGGCTCGTTTTCCGACTTTTCTGGATTTGTTGCAGTCTACCGCATACTCCCTAAACGAAAAAAGAGCCTCGAAGGCTCTTAACATAAACAATTTAACTTTTAGGGTTAGCCCGTAATTTTTTCGTGTTTGTTAGCCTTAATTTGGCCTTTACGGTGGCGTAGCGCCGCATCTAATTTTTTCGCCGCGTTGGCGATAGACGGGTACATCACTTCATCTTCTCCTTTCACTGAAAGATGTACACCAATGTAATTCGCATTTATTTCGGTATAAAAATGATTGTGATCTTTACTGACGATCACGTCCAACGTCAGTAACGAAGGATAATGACTCGCTATCTTTGCAAACTTCTCATCGAAATGTTTTCTAATTGCGTCTGTGATATCTACATGATGACCAGAAACATTAATTTTCATAGCGACTCCCTTTTTTTGCTGTTTTCAATATTAGTATTGAGGGCATTTCTGCAAACCTCAAGGGAGAAATAAGATATTTTTTTGTCGATTTGATGAATCTTTGATTTTGGCCATAAAATCTCTAATTCTATTTTTCGCTAATGACTATTTGCTCTCGACGATGGAACAAGGACGGAAGATAAAGTGAATTGGCTCATTAAGTTTAAAGACCATTAAGCAGAAAGTAAGTGGTCATTTATTAAAAAATAAAAAACCCGCTCAAAGCGGGTTTTCAGTAATTCGTTAGCCTACGGCTTAAAGGCCTGCACGCTCTTTGATAACAGCGATAAGCGCTGAACCACCGTGGCCATTGCCTTCTGCCCAAGCGATATCTGCACCGTCCTCTAGCGCGCTTTTTGGTAGATTCTTAACTACAAATTCACCAGCATCCGTTGCATTGCTTGCGATAGCATGACGAACGAGGTTGTTACCATTACAAACAACTGCGTCGTACACTGCACGTAATTTTACCTTTGCATCTTTCAACGTGTCTCTCAAACGGCCTTTGTCGTTTGCTGCAACATATTCACACAAAGACAATGCTAATTGATCATTTGCTTTCGCTTGGTGAGAAAATGTAACAGACGCTAGGCATAAAGACGCTGATACAAGCACGGTAGATAATTTCATAGAGGACCCTTTTAATACTTTGTTCGTATAGAAGTACTCCAAATATTATAGCTTTCAATGCAAATGTTAGCAACAACTCATAGTTTTTTATGTAACGTTACGAATTGATAATTATACGGGTTTTTATCATCTGACTGATAATTTTCGGTACACACTTGTTGCCATTTCGCGACAGATTCGTAATCAGGGAACTGTGTATCCCCCTCTACATCAAGGTCGATAAAGGTGAGATAAAGCTTTTCCGCACTAGGTAAAAAGGTTTGGTATATATGACCGCCACCAATAATCATGACTTCTTCTGCCTCTTTAACCAGTTCGATTGCTGCGTCAGGTGACGTCACAACATCAATTCCCAAGGCGCTGTAATTCTCGTCACGCGTAATCACAATATTCTGACGACCGGGCAAAGGACGACCTATTGATTCGAATGTTTTGCGTCCCATGATCACAGGCTTACTCATCGTAACACGCTTAAAATGCGCGAGATCCGCAGGAAGATGCCAAGGCATTTGGTTATCTAACCCAATCACTCGATTGTTTGCCATCGCTGCAATCATTGAAATTATCACGTAAACCTCTTTATCGTTCTAAATTTTGAAAATAAAAAAGGGCCAATTAGGCCCTATTCTCTTAGCGTTCGTAGATGACTTCAACGTCGTAATCGTCGTCGTCCCAATCATCCCAATCGTCGTCATTATCATTATGACGAGTCGCCTCTTTGTGGTATGTATCCCACTTGAACTCAACTTCCTCAGATTTTTCTTCTTCGGCAAATTTGTCTCTAGGCATAGAATCTAGCAGAGCCATAATATCGTAACACAACTGTTGCGTATTCAATTTATTCGCGGCAGAAATTCGGTAAACGTTAGTTTCTTCACCAAGCTCTTCGGCAATACGCCCACAAATTTCGTCTTGCTCTTCTTCAAGTAACAAATCGATTTTGTTAAGTACCAACCAGCGAGGCTTTTCAGCTAGTTTAGGGCTGTATTGATGTAATTCATTGATAATCGCAAATGCGTTTTCAACAGGATCGCTGCCATCCACAGGCATAACGTCAACTATGTGAAGTAGTACACGGCAACGCTCAAGGTGTCTTAAGAAACGAATACCAAGACCAGCACCATCCGACGCGCCTTCAATTAGGCCTGGAATATCCGCAACGACAAATGACTTGTTAGCATCTGCACGAACAACGCCTAAATTTGGCACTAGTGTTGTAAACGGATAATCGGCTACTTTTGGTTTTGCTGCTGACACACTACGGATAAACGTTGATTTACCCGCATTTGGCAAACCAAGTAAACCTACGTCGGCAAGCAATAATAGCTCTAGACGAAGTCCACGTACTTCACCTTTTGTACCCATTGTTTTTTGACGAGGCGCACGGTTTGTACTCGATTTAAAACGAGTGTTTCCTAAACCATGCCAACCGCCTTTTGCAACGATAAGTTTTTGACCATTCGCCGTTAAGTCACCAATGACTTCGTCGGTGTCGACGTCAGTAATACGAGTTCCAACCGGTACACGAAGGATAAGATCATTCCCTTTTTTACCAGTACAGTTACGAGACGCACCATTTGTACCACGTTCAGCAAAATGAAAACGCTCAAACTGGTAGTCAATTAGAGTATTCAGGTTTTCGTCGGCTTGCAAAAATACGCTACCGCCATCACCGCCGTCACCACCATCAGGACCGCCATCCGGAACGAACTTTTCGCGTCGGAATGATACGACACCATTGCCGCCATCACCGGCTTCTACACGAATTTCAACTTCATCGACAAACTTCATGCTTACTCTCTTTTGACTCGCTTGAGGTTTCAGACCAAACCAAGTTTGGTACTAATATTGGGGTATTATAACAATGATTTGGGGATTGCACCGAGACATAATGCGAATTTGCTCAATATTCGCAGCAGATTTGCTTATTCATGACATTGCCAATTGCCCAAAGCACCAACATTACTTTCGATTCGTGCCAATCCGCTGAACAACAGGTGCTATCTTTTGGAATTGGTCTTACTACCCCATAAAAACAAAAAACCCCGCCTAAGCGGGGTTTTTCTAATTCTTTACCGATTACTCAGCAACGATGCTAACGTATTTACGGTTAAGTGGACCTTTTTGCTCAAACACAACTTTGCCATCTGCAGTTGCGAAGATAGTGTGGTCACGACCGATTGAAGCGTTAGTACCAGCGTGGAATTTAGTACCACGTTGACGAACGATAATGTTACCCGCTAATACTGATTCGCCACCGAAACGCTTAACACCTAAGCGTTTGCTTTCTGAATCACGACCGTTACGAGTACTACCAGCTGCCTTTTTATGTGCCATCTTTCTGTACCTCTAAATATTAAGCGCTAATGCCAGTGATTTTAACTTCAGTGAACCACTGACGGTGGCCCATTTGCTTGCGAGAATGCTTACGACGTCTAAATTTAACGATCTTAATTTTCTCACCACGACCGTGTGAAACAACCTCAGCTGTCACTTTACCACCGTTAACGAACGGTGCACCGATCTCGATTTTTTCGCCATCAGCAATTAGAAGTACTGAATCGAATTCAACTGCCGCACCAGTCTCAACGTCTAGCTTCTCTAGACGAATTGTTTGACCTTCAGTCACACGGTGCTGTTTACCACCACTTTGGAAAACCGCGTACATAATTAACTCCGTCTGTGCGCCCTCAAATCGACGCAACTAAATATTCTTCAATAGGGCGCGAAGTTTACGCTAATGCGACCCTATGCGCAAGTCCATTTTGGACAAAAAACGAATAAAAAATAATTCGAGTGAGGGCGGATAAAATTTTTTTGCTATTGTAGCGATTTTTCGCCTTATGCCAAGCGCTTTTTACATCGAATTGTCACATTTGTAAAATTGCCTAGATGAGGTCCATTTCTGCTTAGGAATTGAGCAAAAAAGAACGTCTTCATGCTTTTTTTTACTCCAACCCGACAAAATCTCGAGACAATGTAATTTTTGTAGTACAATCGCGGCGTTTATCTCACTCACATGGCTTGGAGAGAAATGGATATTAAAGCTATCCAGACGCTAATAAATAACGATATGAAAAGCGTCGATCAATTAATCCATGCGCAAATGCGCTCCGATGTGGCACTAGTCAGCCAACTTGGTTTGTACATCATAAATAGTGGTGGCAAACGCGTACGCCCAATGCTCGCGCTTTTAGCTGCTAAAGCGCTAGGTTATGAAGGTGAGAAGCACGTAACACTCGCAACCATTATTGAATTCATTCACACTGCCACACTTTTGCATGACGATGTCGTTGATGAATCGTTACTTCGTCGAGGTGAGCCAACTGCAAATGCAGAGTTCGGTAACGCGGCAAGTGTTCTAGTGGGCGACTTTATCTATACTCGTTCTTTCCAATTAATGGTTGGTCTGAATAACATGGAAGTCATGCGCATTTTAGCTGACGCTACAAATATTATTGCTGAAGGCGAAGTACTACAGCTAATGAATTGCAATGACCCAGATACGACTGAAGCCAGCTACATGCAGGTTATTTACAGTAAGACAGCAAAACTCTTTGAAGCTGCAACTTTATTGCCCGCCATCATTTTAGATAAAGACGCACAGTGCCAAGAAGCGATGAAATTGTATGGTATGCACCTAGGCACAGCATTCCAACTTGTTGACGACGTACTGGATTACAGCGCTGATGCAAAAGCAATGGGTAAAAACGTCGGTGATGACCTAGCTGAAGGCAAACCAACGTTGCCGCTTCTATATGCGATGAAACATGGTAACGAGGCGCAAGTAGCGCAAATCCGTCATGCTATCGAACACGCGGATGGTTTAGATTATATTGATGAGATCCTAGAAACACTCTCTCAGACAAAAGCTCTCGAATTTACCATGGAGAAAGCTCAGCAAGAGGCTGACAAGGCAATTGCTTGCCTAAGTGTGTTAGATGCATCGCCATACAAAGAGGCGCTAATTTCACTCGCAAACATTGCTGTTCATCGCGACCGTTAAAAAAGATTAGTCGACAGTCGAGCTGAACAACTACAGCATTAGACACAAAAAAGCCCAATCATTGATTGGGCTTTTTTGTATTAATACGATGCGAATTCCGCTAAATGGTTGTTACACCATTGCTTGCTGTAACTTTTTCATCGCGGTTTTCTCTAGCTGGCGAACTCGCTCAGCCGAAACTTGATATTTCTCTGCAAGTTCTTGTAGCGTCGCTTTGTTATCATCTAACCAACGTGCCGCAATAATGTCTTGCGAACGTTCATCAAGTGTTTTAAGTGCAGAGAACAAACGGTTGTGAGACTGTTCTTGCCATTGCTCTTCTTCTACTGCATCAGCTAAATCACCGTTACCATCGGTAAGGTATTGTACTGGAGAGAATGCACCACTTGTTGAGCTGCCTTCATCTTCATCAGACGTAAGGTCAAACCCCATGTCCTGACCACTCATACGCGATTCCATTTCACGTACTTCGCGCTCACTCACACCCAGTTCATTAGCAACGGTAGTCACTTCTTCTTGGTTGAACCAACCTAGACGCTTTTTGTTTTTACGTAAGTTGAAGAACAATTTACGTCGCGCTTTGGTTGTAGCAACTTTAACGATGCGCCAATTTTTCAATACGTACTCATGGATTTCAGCTTTAATCCAATGTACCGCGAAAGAAACCAAGCGAACACCGACTTCTGGGTTGAAGCGTTTCACTGCTTTCATCAGGCCGATGTTACCTTCTTGAATTAAGTCAGCTTGTGGCAGGCCGTAGCCAGAATAGCTTTTAGCGATATGCACCACAAATCTGAGATGAGACATGATAAGCTGTTTAGCTGCATCCAAATCCCCTTCTTCGTGAAGGCGAGTGGCTAGCGCTTTCTCTTTTTCAGCATCGAGCATTGGAATAGTGCTAACCGCATGTACGTAGCCTTCTAAACTCGCGCTTTGCTGTCCAGTTGTAAGTGCCATTGCATATAAATCGTTACCCATTTTTCACCTCAGTGACAAATTTCACGTTAAACTTTAGCACTCTCCCCTTGAGAGTGCTAAAACAATTTATAACGTGGATCGCTGTGCTATGCAAGTTTTTTTACCCTTAGATGCAACAAGTTACAAACCACTGATAAATAATAAGAAAAAACATTAATACAGCATTCAGTTTAAGACAACAATGTGACAATCATGAGACTAAAGAGTGCTAAATAGGGTATGAACTTACGCTGAAAAGTGCTAAATCTGCCACTTGAAATACTGCATAAAGTACAACAACAGTGCGCAACCGATTGAGTTTTTAGCGATTTATCAGAGATTGAGGTTGTGACCTTAGACGGAGTGCTGCTTTTGAAGCTAAAAACGACCAGCGCCACAGAAGAATCGTCATAAAGGTTGATTTAGCACTCTTACATTTCAAATGACTTAATGACGGGCAGCGCTAACAATCCAACTAGCCATTTTGCTGCCCTGTGCCTGCGGTGTCGTTGAGTTAGACTTTATCGGGCTCTATTTCCTTTATATAGCGATTCACTGACAGGAAGGACCCAAAGAATCCGAGTTCAATGGCCATTGACAGCAAAATACCGAATTCGCTGCCACTTAAACCTGTCATCACAAAATCTGTTTGATATACCCCTGCTACACGATGTACTGCGGATTCAAGCCACCACATCATCAAAGTTAAACAAATAAACGCGATAAAACCGCCTATCACACCATACCAAATCCCCGTCCACAAAAAAGGAGTGTGGATAAAGCTATTCGTAGCACCAACCAGTTTCATCACCTGAATCTCGGCTTTTTTGTCCATAATTGATAAGCGGATTGTATTACCAATAATGAGTGTCACCGAAGTCAGCAGTAGTATCGCTATCGTAATTACGCTTTCACGTAATAAACTAAGTAACGCATTCAATCGCTCAAGCCATTCAATATCTAACTTACCAAACTCGACTTCACGCTCTGCAGTCAATTTTTCCAACAGCGCTTTCGCGGCATCCGCGTTACGATGACGGCTTGTCGGCGTAACTAATACGACTTCAGGCAAAGGATTTTCATCTAAATAATCCAAAGCATTGCCGAACCCAGACAAACTTTTGAATTCATCCAATGCTTGCGTTTTACTGATAAAGGTTACTTTTTCAATTTCAGGATAGAGTGCTAACCTTTTCACAAGTGATTGCGTTTGCTGTTCACTCATTTCCTGTTTAACAAACAGTGAGATTTCTGCCGCATCTTGGAAGCCGCTTCTTACCTGTTGTACATTTTTAACAATTAAGTACAAGGTCGACGGTAGGGTTAAACTTAGCCCCAATACACAAATTGTCATGATGGATGCTAAAGGTGTTCGCCACATTTCACCTAAACTTTGCACGCCTTGACGAATAATCATCAAAATAAAGAAATAAACACGGGCGATTATAGAACTGCGCTTTCGTTCGTAGGATACTTGTCGCCCTTTAAACAATAAACTCATTGTAATGCCTCCGCTAACGGGTCTTGAAGCAGGCGACCATGTGATAACGTCAATGAGCGATATTTCATACGCGCGATAAGACCTAAATCATGTGTTGCGATAAGTACAGACGTCCCATGACTGTTAAACTCTTCAAACAGATTCAAGATTTCCATGGACAATTCTGGATCTAAGTTACCCGTTGGTTCGTCCGCTAGTAGCAAAGGCGGGGATGTGACAATCGCGCGTGCAATTCCAACTCGTTGCTGTTCACCACCCGATAACGTTTGAGGATAACACTTCACTTTATCGAGTAATCCGACTTTGTCTAAAGCTGCGTGAACACGTTTAGTGACGTCGCCATGATGCGCACCTTCAATAATCAGGGGCAATGCAACGTTATCAAACACAGTGTAACGGTCAAGCAAACGATGGTTTTGAAAGATAATCCCAATGTCACGGCGCACGTACGGAATGTCCTTGTTACTAATCGAGTTGAGATCAACGCCATTAATATATACCTGACCCGCTGAAGGACGCTCCATCACACTGATGAGTTTGAGCAAGGTGCTTTTCCCCGCTCCACTGTGACCTGTCAAAAACGCCAACTCGCCTTTGGCTAATTCAAAGCTCACCTTTTGCAGCGCTTTGTGTCCACCGGGAAAGGTCTTACTTACCTGTTGAAACTTAATCATCCTCTCGCCTTATTCTTCTAATTTCCTTTATCCGTAAACTAACTCGAACTTTTGACATTCGCTCAAAGCGCCCTCATTAATCCCCACTTTAAAGGCTGTTATGGCAAGAGGCCAATAAGGCCTCTTTAAGTGTTGTTTTCTAATCTTCTTGACTGAACAATGCTTCAATAAAATCGTGACTATTGAATGCTCGCAAGTCATCAATGCCCTCACCAACCCCGATATAACGAATAGGGATCTGGAATTTATCTGCAACTGCAAAAATAACTCCCCCTTTCGCTGTGCCGTCAAGCTTAGTCAACGTAATGCCGGTTAAACCAACAGCTTTATTAAAGAGGTTAACCTGGCTAATTGCATTTTGGCCCGTTCCTGCATCGATCGTTAACATGACTTCATGTGGGGCATCAGGGTCAATCTTTTTCATCACACGAGCAATTTTCTCTAGTTCTTGCATAAGGTTATCTTTGTTTTGCAAACGACCGGCCGTGTCGGCAATTAAAACATCAATGTTACGCGCTTGCGCAGCTTGGAATGCATCAAAAACAACTGAAGCACTGTCAGCTCCCGTATGTTGGGCAACAACTTGAATGTTATTGCGTTCACCCCAAACTTGTAACTGTTCAACAGCTGCCGCACGGAACGTATCACCCGCCGCCAACATGACACTCTTGCCTTGTGCTTGGAATTGCTTAGCCAGTTTACCGATCGTCGTTGTTTTACCAACCCCATTTACGCCAACCATTAAAATAACAAATGGTTTTTTGGTGTCAGGAATGTCCAAAGGCTGCTCAGCAGACTTCAGCATATTAGCCATTTCTTGTTTAAGTAACTCGTAAAGCGCATCACCATCTTTTAGCTGTTTACGATCTGCTACGTCAGTTAGGGTATCAATCAACTTCATCGTTGTGTCTACCCCAAGGTCTGCCGTCAAAAGTTGAGTTTCGAGGCTCTTCAAATAACTCATCATCGATCTTCTTGCCCTTAAATAAAGACGCAAACCCCGACCCGATATTAACCTTTGTCTTTACCAAACTCTCTTTTAGACGAGAGAAAAAACCTTTCTTTGGCTGTGCTGCTTCTGCTGCGGCCTTACGCTCAGCTTCTACACGCGCCGCTTCTTCTGCGGCCTGACGCTCAGCTTCTGCACGCGCCGCTTCTTCCGCCGCTTGACGTTCGGCCTCTAAACGTGCAGCTTCTTCTGCGGCCTGACGTTCAGTTTCTAAACGTGCAGCCTCTTCTGCGGCCTGACGTTCTGCCTCTGCACGCGCCGCTTCTTCCGCTGCTTGGCGTTCAGCTTCTACACGCGCAGCCTCTTCCGCAGCTTGGCGTTCAGCTTCTACACGCGCAGCCTCTTCCGCTGCCTGACGCTCTGCTTCTACACGCGCCGCTTCTTCCGCCGCCTGACGTTCTGCTTCTACACGCGCCGCTTCTTCCGCCGCTTGACGTTCTGCTTCTACACGCGCCGCTTCTTCCGCCGCTTGACGTTCTGATTCTGCACGCGCCGCCTCTTCCGCAGCTTGGCGTTCAGCTTCTACACGCGCCGCGTCTTCCGCCGCTTGACGTTCTGCTTCTACACGCGTCGCGTCTTCTGCCGCCTGACGTTCTGCTTCTACACGCGCAACC
Source organism: Pseudoalteromonas xiamenensis (assembly GCF_017638925.1). Lineage (NCBI taxonomy): Bacteria > Pseudomonadati > Pseudomonadota > Gammaproteobacteria > Alteromonadales > Pseudoalteromonadaceae > Pseudoalteromonas > Pseudoalteromonas xiamenensis. Next base: position 2,660,345 of record NZ_CP072133.1, on the reverse strand, counting down.
TCTTCTGCGGCCTGACGTTCTGCTTCTACACGCGCAGCCTCTTCAGTTGCTTGGCGTTCAGCTTCTACACGCGCCGCTTCTTCCGCAGCTTGGCGTTCAGCTTCTACACGCGCAGCCTCTTCTGTTGCTTGGCGTTCAGCTTCTACACGCGCCGCTTCTTCTGCGGCCTGACGCTCAGCTTCTACACGCGGCTGCGTCTTCTGCGGCCTGACGTTCTGCTTCTACACGCGCTGCGTCTTCTGCCGCCTGACGCTCAGCTTCTACACGCGCTGCGTCTTCTGCCGCCTGACGCTCAGCTTCTACACGCGCTGCGTCTTCTGCCGCCTGACGCTCAGCTTCTTCTGCGGCCTGGCGTTCAGCTTCTACACGCGCGGCTTCTTCCGCGGCCTGACGTTCTGCTTCTACACGCGCCGCTTCTGCTGCCGCTTGGCGTTCAGCTTCGTCCGCCGCTTGACGTTCTGAGTCTGCACGCGCGGCTTCTTCAGCTGCTTGGCGTTCGGCCTCTAAACGTGCCGCTTCTTCTGCTGCTTGGCGTTCAGCTTCTACACGCGTAGCCTCTTCCGCTTCTTGACGTTCAGCTTCTAAACGCGCAGCCTCTTCTACCGCAGCCTTTTCTTGCTCTGCCTTTTTGCCAAAACCAAACCAAGATAAAATTTTATTCGTTTTTCCCATAAACCTTAATTACCGCATATTGAAATCTGGTAAACTGAAAAGAATCAATTTGTCGCATTAGTGCATCATCGATAACACCACCGACAGATCCTCTCCAACTACTTTGCTTTATATAAGTTGGAGGAAATACATAAAGCAAAACGCGTAAAATACATTTGGTTCAGAGTGTACCACGCTTTAACTTGCTTAAAAATGACGGTAAGCGGTTCGTTCATAATTTTATCAATGCCTTGAACGAGACTTGGATTTCGCCTTGCACTATAAAATCTGACGAGAATAACATGAGAAAAAATACGCCTTCAGCCAGCTCAAAAAATGGGTTTATCCGCATCATTGGTGGCAAGTATCGCGGCCGAAAACTACCGGTCAAAGACGTTGAGGGGTTAAGACCTACAACAGATCGTGTGAAAGAAACCCTGTTCAACTGGCTGATGCAAGACGTTCGAGATGCAACTGTATTGGATTGCTTTGCGGGTTCTGGCGGCCTTGGTTTTGAGGCATTATCGCGGTTTGCTGCAACAGTTACCTTTATTGAGCGAGACAAAAGCGCTGCACAGCAAATAGAAGCGAACATGGCGGCAGTAAAAGCAACAAATGCACGCGTTTTGCAATCAGATGCGCTTACCACAACGCAAACTCAAGCGACCCAACAGTATGACATAGTGTTTGTTGACCCGCCTTTTCGAAAAGCCCTGGCGGCGAAAATTTGTACACAACTAGAGACTAATGGTTGGCTTGCTAAAGAAGCCATCATCTATATTGAAGTTGAGCAAGAACTAGAGTTAAATGTGCCGGAAAACTGGCGACTTTATAAAGAAAAAAAGGCGGGGCAAGTGGCCTATCGCCTGTTTTTACGAGAGTAATTACCTAGTTTTCTGAACTCAAATTATTAGCTATAATTTAAGCTTTACAAGTGCTGTAGTGTCAGATTACAATACCGCACCATTTTTGAACCATATGATCATTTGATGATCAGCCTGAGCGAAAGCTCATTAATTAGGTAGGTGAATTTTTAATGCCAGTTATTAAAGTAAGAGAAAACGAGCCGTTTGACGTTGCACTACGTCGTTTTAAGCGTTCATGTGAAAAAGCAGGTATCCTTGCTGAAGTTCGTAGCCGCGAACACTATGAGAAGCCAACAACTGAGCGTAAGCGTAAGAAAGCTGCTGCAGTTAAGCGTCACATGAAAAAGCTTTCTCGCGAAAACGCACGTCGCGTTAAACTTTACTAGTCGAGTTTGGTTTGGTTTCAATGAGCCTTCAAGAACAGTTAAAGTCAGCCCAAAAAGACGCCATGAAAGCCAAAGACAAAATTCGTCTTGGCGCGATTCGTTCAGTACTTGCTGCCGTTAAGCAGCGTGAAATTGACGAACAAATTACGATAGACGATGCCGTTGTTACTGCCGTTATCGTAAAGCTGGTAAAGCAGCGTCGCGATTCTTACACTCAGTTTAAGGACGCAGGCCGTGACGATTTAGCTGATAAAGAAGCAAGTGAAATCGAAGCGCTTGAAACATTCTTGCCACAACCTCTTACAGAAGCTGAAGTAGCCGCGCTTGTCGAAAGTACGATTACAGAGCTTGGTGCATCAGGTATGCAAGACATGGGTAAAGTAATGGGAGTTATTAAAAGCAAAGCCGAAGGCCGCGCTGATATGGCTGTAGTTTCTGCTCTAATTAAGCAAAAGCTAACAGCATAAAGACTTCCCGCCCAAGCGAATATGAAGACCGAGCACTATGCTCGGTTTTTTCTTTTCTAAAGGGTGCAATCTCATGGATAGTGTGGTGAAATTCACGCGAGTTAACTTTTTGAGTGAGGAATAGTCTCAAGATGGCAGGTAAGATCCCTAGACAGTTTATTGATGATTTACTTGCTCGAGTCGATATTGTCGATCTCATTGATGGTCGAATAGGACTAAAAAAAGCTGGCAAAGATTACCAAGCCTGCTGCCCTTTCCACAACGAGAAGTCCCCTTCTTTTACGGTTTCACGTGACAAACAGTTTTATCACTGCTTCGGCTGCGGCGCGAATGGCAATGCTATTTCCTTTGTAATGGAATACGACAAATTAGAATTTGTCGATGCAATTGAAGAACTCGCTGCCACTTTGAATCTAGACGTGCCCAGAGAGCAAGGATCAGGTGCACCACAACGCACACAAGCAGAACGTCGCTCTGATTATGAACTGATGCAACAAACCGCAGTATTTTATCAACATCAGCTTAAACAACATGAAAAATCTGCTGAGGTGATTGAATATGTTAAACGTCGGGGCATATCGGGTGAAACGGCTAAACGCTTTCAAATCGGCTATGCGCCAGCTGAGTGGGACTCGCTTTATAAGTATTTAGGTAAAAGCAAAGAGTTGCAGCAACAACTTGTCGATCTGAAACTGGCGAATGAAAACCAGCAACAGCGCCGATTCGACTTTTTCCGTGACCGTCTTATGTTCCCCATCCGTGACAAGCGGGGGCGCGTCATTGCGTTTGGAGGTCGTGTAATGAGCGCCGATCAAGGTCCAAAATACCTTAACTCGCCAGAAACACGTATTTTCCACAAAGGGTTCGAACTTTACGGACTCTATGAAGCAAAACAAGCACACAACAAACTCTCTCAGGTTTTAATTGTTGAAGGCTATATGGATGTTGTCGCATTAGCTGAAAAAGGCATCGACTATGCGGTGGCAGCTCTAGGCACAGCAACAACTGCTGAGCATATGCAAACCTTATTTCGCACCACAGACAAAGTAATTTGTTGTTATGATGGTGACCGCGCAGGTCGTGATGCTGCATGGCGTGCACTTGAACACGCACTTCCTTACCTTAGTCATGGTAAGGCGCTCCAGTTCGTGTTTCTTCCAGACGGTGAAGACCCTGACTCGCTAGTGCAAAAAGAAGGCAAAGAGGCATTCGAAGAGCGGCTGAAAAATGCGGAAGATTACAGTAACGTACTGTATCAGAAGCTGACCTCGCAGGTAGATATGACAAGCGATGCAGGCAAATCTAAACTCATGTCGGACGCACTCCCTCTTATCGATAAAGTACCAAGTGATTTTTATCAAGACACGTTACTCGACTTACTCGCTCGCTTTATTGGTAAGACTCGTGAGCAGCTTTCTAAAAAGCTCACAACCCCAAAACAGCAGCAATCAATTGAACGCAAATTCAAAGTCACACCAATGCGCCAAGCAATTGGCCTCTTAGTGCAACATCCGGTTCTTGCAAAGGAAGTGGATTATTTACCTGAGCTTGCTGAAATGGGCATTCCGGGTATTGAGTTATTTCTGCGGGTGCAACAATTGTGTTTAGAAAACCCGAATTATTCGACGGCGCAACTTTTTGAAGCCTTTCGAGACACGAAAGAGTATGACATCCTCAAAAAGCTCGCTTCTTGGCCACATAACATCAAAGAAGAAGCGCTCATTAAGCAATTCCAACAAACTTTTCAATTTATCGAAGACCAGTGTTTAAATTTGCGACATGAGACCCTATTAATGAAGGACAAAACTGAGGGTCTTAGCAGCGAAGAGCGACACGAAGTGGCACTATTAACTATTGCCTTAAAGCGACGAAGTTCTAGTCAAAATTGATTTTTGCTGCTAATATACTCTATTCACTGCGTCTTCATTTGAGTTACAAACCTCGGGGGCGCCTTGTTGTAAACAACTTATCAGAGTGGAAGCATATTTCTCTATGGATCAATCTCCTCAGTCACAACTTAAACTTCTGATTCAGAAAGGTAAAGAGCAAGGTTACTTAACTTTTGCAGAAGTCAATGATCACCTTCCACAAGACATCATAGACTCAGATCAAGTAGAAGACATCATTAGTATGATCAATGACATGGGTATCACTGTTGCGGAAAACGCGCCAGATGCCGATGAACTAATGATGCAAGAGACAACGACTGACGACGATGCTGCTGAAGCTGCTGCGGCTGCGCTCGCAACAGTTGAAAAAGAGATTGGCCGTACAACTGACCCAGTGCGTATGTATATGCGTGAAATGGGTACTGTTGAACTTTTGACACGTGAAGGCGAGATCCTAATCGCAAAACGTATCGAAGAAGGTATTAACCAAGTTCAATTGAGCGTTGCAGAATACCCAGAAGCAATCGCTGAACTTCTCGAGCAATGGGACAAGTTTGAAGCAGAAGAAATTCGCTTAAGTGACATTGTTTCTGGTTTTTATGATCCAAATGCCCTTGAAGAAGACGATGGTTTCCCTATTTCAGCAACTCACGTTGGTTCAGAGCTAAGCGACGAAGACTTAGACGACGAAGACGATGACAGCGATGAAGACAGCGACGACGATAGCGATGATGGCGATTCAGGTCCTGATCCTGAAGTAGCACGCGAGCACTTCGAACAACTTCGTGTTTTATACAATAAAGCACGCGATGTCTTCGAGCAAAAAGGCCGTTCACACCCAGACGCACAAACGGCGATTCAAGAAATCGGCGAATTGTTCCGTATGTTCAAACTAGTCCCTAAACAGTTTGACCGTATGGTAAACAATATGCGCTCAATGATGGATAAGGTTCGCGTTCAAGAACGTATCATCATGAAGCAAGCGGTACAGGTTGCTAAAGTTCCTAAGAAAACGTTTGTGAAGCATTTTGCGAACAATGAAACAGACATGTCTTGGATAGACGCAGAAATTGCAGCAGGTGAAAAGCACTCTGCGAAATTGGAAGAAGTTCGTCCTGAAATCGAGCGTTGCGTTAACAAATTAAAAGCAATTGAAGAAAGCACAGGTCTAACTGTTGAGCGTATTAAAGACATCAACCGCCGTATGAGTATCGGTGAAGCGAAAGCGCGCCGTGCGAAAAAAGAAATGGTTGAAGCGAACTTACGTCTTGTAATTTCAATTGCGAAGAAATACACCAACCGTGGTTTACAATTCTTGGATCTTATCCAAGAAGGTAATATCGGTCTGATGAAAGCGGTAGACAAGTTTGAATACCGTCGTGGTTATAAATTCTCAACTTATGCAACATGGTGGATCCGTCAAGCGATTACGCGTTCTATCGCGGACCAAGCGCGTACAATCCGTATTCCAGTGCATATGATCGAGACAATCAACAAACTCAACCGTATTTCTCGTCAAATGCTTCAAGAAATGGGTCGCGAGCCAAGCCCAGAAGAGTTAGCTGAGCGCATGGCAATGCCGGAAGACAAAATCCGTAAGGTATTGAAAATCGCTAAAGAGCCTATCTCAATGGAAACACCTATTGGTGACGATGAAGATTCGCACTTAGGTGATTTCATCGAAGATACAACCATCGAGTCACCAATTGACTCTGCAACGATGGAAAGTCTTCGTGCTGCGACAAATGAAGTGTTAGCAGGTCTAACCGCAAGAGAAGCGAAAGTACTTCGTATGCGTTTTGGTATTGATATGAACACTGACCACACGCTTGAAGAAGTAGGTAAGCAATTCGACGTAACGCGTGAGCGTATTCGTCAAATCGAAGCAAAAGCACTTCGCAAGCTTCGTCACCCTTCTCGCTCTGACTTGTTGAAAAGCTTCCTAGACATCAAGTCTTAATCAAATCATAAAGAGGCCGCATCAAGCGGCCTCTTTTCAATCCAGATAACCAAATTCAAGTGGGTAGAAACATGGCTTGGATCCAAATACGTATCAATGCAACAAGAGACACCGCTGATCAAATCAGTGATTTACTAGTTGAAGCAGAATGTCCCTGCGTAACCTTTCTAGATGGCAGTAACAATCCAATTTACGAACCTAAGCCGGGCGAGAAAATCCTATGGCCTGAAACGATTGTTGTCGGCCTGTACGAAGCAACTCATGATATGGATGCTGTGGTTGCCTATCTTACGGAGCAATTTGCAGAACCGCTGAACTATAAAGTTGAACAACTCGAAGACAAAGATTGGGAACGTGAATGGATGGACAACTTCCACCCTATCCAATTCGGTGAACGTTTATGGATCTGTCCTAGTTGGCGTGAGATCCCAGATCCTACCGCAGTAAACGTATTACTCGATCCTGGCCTTGCGTTTGGCACAGGTACTCATGCGACGACTGCACTTTGCCTTAAGTGGTTAGACGCACAAGATTTAACTGGCAAAACCGTTGTAGATTTTGGCTGTGGCTCTGGGATTTTGGGCATTGCTGCACTTAAATTAGGTGCCGCACGAGTTATTGGTATTGACATCGATCCTCAAGCCATTGCCGCAACTTACGACAACGCTGCTCGAAATGGCGTGGCAGACCAAATTGAGGCCTACCTACCGGAAGATCAACCTGAGTTCCAAGCGGATGTTGTCGTTGCCAATATCTTAGCTCAACCACTACGAGAACTGCATGAAATCATCTTGGACTTCTTAAAGCCAGGCGGCGATATCGCGATGTCTGGTATTTTGGAAGAACAGGCACAAAGTGTAGCCGATGTTTATGCGCCGTTTGTTGAACTAGACCCTATCGCGCAAGAAGGCGAGTGGACACGGGTCAGTGGACGCTTTAAAGGTTAATCTCGCCCCTTAACCTGTGGAATGGTTGCAACAATCAATATTGCGCAAATTGCTGCAATTTTGGTGACAAAGTGAGAGTTAGTGCTTTGTAACAGCTAAAGCCTGTATTTAACAGGCTTTACACTTTTTTTACTGGTCATTTTTAAAATATTGCTTTTCCACTCAGAACATTTTTTACGCTAAAAGATTAATATTCGAACAAATCCCCAAGCTTTGTAATTTGTTACCAAAAGTCAACCCGAAAAGTTCAAAAAAAAAGCAATTATGTTCAATTTATAACCTTTGATTTTTTCAAAAAAAACCGTAAACTTAGCGCCCCTTGAACGAAGGCTAGTTGAAGTATTGTGCGTATAGGTCCTTACCAACTTGAAAACAACCTCATCGTCGCGCCAATGGCAGGTATTACTGACCGCCCATTTCGCGAACTTTGTCGGCGTTTAGGAGCTGGTCTTGCTGTCTCGGAGATGATGTCTTCGAACCCGCAAGTATGGAGCACGGACAAGTCAAGAAACCGTATGGTACATCTCGACGAGTCTGGCTTACGCTCAGTGCAAATTGCCGGAGCCGATCCTGAATGGATGGCACAGGCAGCACAGTTCAACGTCGAAAACGGGGCACAAATTATTGATATCAATATGGGTTGCCCTGCTAAGAAAGTGAATAAACGTTTAGCAGGCTCTGCATTGCTGCAGTTTCCTGAGCTTGTAGAAGAAATTATTCAATCTGTTGTTGGTGCGGTTGATGTGCCAGTAACGTTGAAGTTTCGAACAGGTTGGGATCCTGAAAATCGTAATGCAATTGAGATTGCTAAAATTGCAGAACGGAACGGCATCGCTTCTTTAGCCCTACACGGACGCACGCGTGCGTGTATGTATAAAGGCGAAGCCGAATACGACACTATCCGAGCTGTAAAGCAAAGTGTGTCGTTACCTGTGGTCGCAAATGGTGACATTACGTCGCCAGAAAAAGCTAAGCAGGTGCTGGAGTATACGGGCGCAGATGCCATCATGATTGGTCGAGCCGCCCAAGGTCGTCCTTGGATTTTCCGAGAGATTGGCCATTATTTGCAAACTGGCGAACATCTGCCTGAACCTCCAATTTCGGAAGTTCGCAGTATTTTGATGGAACACTTAGTTGAACTCCATCAGTTCTATGGTGAGCCTATGGGGGCGCGTATCGCACGCAAGCATGTGTCTTGGTATTTGCAAGCTCATGACAATGAAGGTCAATTTAGGCGAGTTTTTAATGCAATTGAGACGCCATATGAGCAGATCAACGCATTAGAGAATTACTTTGAAACACTAGAGAAAGAAAGAGACAGATAACGATGTTCGAACAAAATGTGACTTCTCCATTTATCACTAACGCTCATGTTCAGTCACAAGAGAAACCGCAACCTTTGCGCGATGCAGTTAAAAAAGCTGTTCACCACTACTTGAAACAGCTTAACGGCCAAGATGTGCAAGACGTTTACGATCTTGTTCTTTCAGAGTTAGAAGCGCCACTACTTGAAGAAGTAATGACGTACACTCGTGGTAACCAAACTCGCGTCTGCGATCTTACTAGGTATCAACCGTGGTACTCTACGTAAAAAATTGAAAAAGTACGGCATGAACTAATTTGTTCATAACGACTTTATGACAAAAGCACCTTCGGGTGCTTTTGTTGTTTCTCTATCCTGAAAAATATTCACGTTAAAGCGTCGCCAAAACGCCTTGTCTATCCCAGCATCGTGAATAGCATCTTTGCACAGATGCCAAGTTCAACCCCGTTGCATTTCGATTATTATTTATTTCAATATAGTAAATACCGCTCTAAGTCATTGTCACATCGACTAAACACGTATGTACATTGCTTTAAGCCGTTTGGCTTAATCACGGCCCTCTCGTCTAAATCATCAGTCTTGATAAACGTACAATACTTTCACCTTAATATAGATAGGCGGGCGCAGCCTGAAAACATCGTTTTTCAAGTCAAATTGGGCTAAAATACGCCTTTCTAAGCTAGCCCCTACAATTTGTTATTGAGGAAATCGTAACCATCATGGATATACATCGTCCAATTCGTCGCGCGTTGTTAAGCGTGTCTGATAAAACCGGTATCGTTGAATTCGCTCGTGCACTTGCTGCACAAGGTGTAGAACTACTTTCTACTGGCGGTACTTGCAAACTTTTGGCAGATAACGGCATCACTGTTACTGAAGTATCTGACTATACTGGTCACCCTGAAATTATGGATGGTCGTGTAAAAACGCTTCACCCGAAAGTACATGGCGGCATTTTAGGTCGTCGTGGTATAGATGAAGGTGTTATGGCAGAAAACAACATTTCTGCTATCGACATGGTGGTAGTTAACCTTTACCCATTCGCTCAAACAGTAGCTAACCCAAACTGCGCTTTAGAAGATGCTATTGAAAACATCGACATCGGTGGCCCAACAATGGTCCGCGCAGCCGCCAAAAACCATAAAGACGTCACCATTGTGGTCAATGCAACAGATTACAATCGTGTGTTGGAAGAAATGGCAGAAAATAATGGTTCTACGACGTTAAAAACGCGTTTCGATTTAGCCATTGCTGCGTACGAACATACAGCTCAGTATGATGGCATGATTGCGAATTACTTTGGAAAGATGGTACCTGACTATACCCCTGAGTCAGAAGAAAACACCAAATTCCCGCGTACAATCAATTTCCAATTCACTAAAAAGCAAGATATGCGCTATGGTGAAAATTCACACCAAGACGCGGCTTTTTATGTCGAAAACAATATTGAAGAAGCGTCTGTGGCAACCGCTAAACAACTTCAAGGCAAGGCACTTTCGTACAACAACATTGCGGATACGGATGCGGCACTTGAATGCGTGAAAGAATTCGCGGAACCAGCTTGTGTTATCGTGAAACACGCCAACCCTTGTGGTGTTGCTGTTGATAAAGACATTCTGAGCGCTTACGACCGTGCATACAAAACAGATCCAACGTCTGCCTTTGGTGGCATTATTGCATTCAACCGAGAGCTTGATGTTGATACCGCTGAAGCGATTATTTCTCGTCAATTTGTAGAAGTGATCATTGCTCCAAAAATCTCTGAAGCCGCAGCACAAATCGTTGCAGCGAAGCAAAATGTGCGTTTACTTGAGTGTGGTGACTGGTCGAAGAAAACCACCGGTGTTGACATCAAACGCGTTAACGGCGGTATTTTAGTTCAAGACCGTGACCAAGGTATGGTGACGTTTGATGACCTTAAAGTGGTGTCTAAACGCCAACCTACTGAGCAAGAACTTAAGGATCTGATGTTCTGCTGGAAAGTGGCTAAGTTCGTTAAATCAAACGCGATTGTGTATGCTCGCGATGGCATGACAATTGGCGTTGGTGCGGGTCAAATGAGCCGCGTTTATTCTGCGAAAATCGCCGGTATTAAAGCGGCTGATGAAAACCTCGAGGTGGTTGGTTCAGTTATGGCATCGGATGCGTTCTTCCCATTCCGTGATGGCATTGACGCAGCTGGCCGCGGCAGGTATTACCGCCGTTATCCAACCAGGTGGTTCGATGCGTGATGAAGAAGTTATTGCTGCAGCTGACGAAGCTGGCATGGCGATGATATTCACGGGAATGCGCCATTTCCGTCATTAATCAGTCAAGCGCGAAACTTAACGTTTCGCGCTTTTTGTTTGTGACTAATTCCAGTATGCTGCTCAAAAGACAATCATAACTAGGAAGGACTTCCCATGAAATTCGCATTCAAAACGCTTGCTGTAATCGGGGTTATTGGCGCACTCAATAGCACTGCTCTTGCACAAAGCTCAGACACCACATTAACCAGTGCAATCCAAGATACAACTCGCGACGAGAAAAGTCGTGCGCGTGATGAGTTCAGACACCCTGTAGAAACACTTGAGTTCTTTGGTTTCAAACCTTCACAAACGGTTGTTGAAATTGCACCAGGCGGTGGCTGGTATAGCGAAATATTGGCACCTGCATTAAAAGAACACGGACAGTACTACGCGGCGCATTTTCCGAAAGACTCAGACGTGGGCTATTACCAACGCTCATTGGCAAGCTTTCAAGAAAAAATAGCGAAAGATAGCCGCTTTACCAAAACGTTGTTAACCGAGTTTGCTCCTCCAACACACCTAGATATCGCCCCTGCTGAAAGTGCAGATTTAGTCTTAACATTTCGCAATGTTCATAACTGGTACATGAAGAATGGCGATGAAACCGTATTAAGTGCGTTTAAAGCGTTTAATAAAGCGTTAAAACCAGGTGCTATCTTAGGTGTTGTTGAGCATCGTCTGCCAGAAGATAAAGCTGACGAAGAACAAAAACGTTCTGGTTACATGAAGCAAAGTTATGTTGTCAGTATTGCAAAGCAAGCTGGCTTTGAATTAGTTGCAGCAAGCGATATAAACGCGAACCCCAAAGATACCGCAACTCATCCAAAAGGTGTGTGGACTTTACCTCCCACATTGGCTTTAGGTGATGAAGATGCAGACAAGTATCGCAAAATTGGGGAAAGCGATCGTATGACTCTCAAATTCAAAAAGCTCTAAATAGGAAAATTTCGCCATGAATGTACTCGTCATTGGCAATGGTGGCCGCGAACACGCCCTAGCGTTCAAAGCCGCTCAAAACCCAACTGTAAAAAACGTGTTTGTTGCGCCTGGCAACGCGGGCACCGCACTTGAATCAAAACTGCAAAACGTTTCAATTGCAGTTGATGACTTGGAAGGCTTACTGGCATTTGCTCAGCAAAATAATGTAGGTCTGACCATCGTTGGTCCTGAAGCTCCATTAGTTATTGGTGTCGTGGATAAGTTCCGTGAAGCAGGTTTGGCTATTTTTGGTCCAACCGCAGCGGCTGCTCAGCTAGAAGGCTCTAAGTCTTTCACTAAAGACTTCTTAGCACGCCACGCAATTCCAACCGCTGAATATCAAACGTTTACCGAGATTGAACCTGCTCTTGCTTATGTTGAAGATAAAGGTGCACCAATCGTTATCAAGGCTGATGGTCTTGCTGCAGGTAAAGGTGTGATTGTGGCTATGACATTGGAAGAAGCACAAGATGCTATCCGCGACATGTTAGCTGGCAATGCCTTTGGCGATGCGGGAAGCCGTGTTGTCGTAGAGGAATTCTTAGAAGGCGAAGAAGCGTCTTTTATCGTCATGGTTGACGGCAAAAACGTACTCCCTTTTGCTACTAGCCAAGACCATAAGCGCGCTTATGATAATGATCAAGGTCCAAACACGGGTGGTATGGGCGCTTATTCTCCAGCACCTGTGGTCACTGCCGAAATTCACGACCGCATCATGAAAGAAGTCATCTATCCAACGGTTGAGGGTATGGCATCTGAAGGAAATCCTTACACTGGTTTCCTTTACGCCGGTCTAATGATCACCGCTGACGGCACACCTAAAGTTATTGAATACAATTGTCGTTTTGGTGACCCTGAAACTCAACCGATTATGCTACGTTTACAGTCAGACTTAGTCGAATTGATTGAAGCCGCAAATCGTGAAGAACTCGATAAAACCGAAATCAAATTCGACCCTCGTGCTGCAGTAGGCGTCGTGTTAGCTGCAAAAGGCTATCCAGGTGACTATCCTAAGGGCGATGTAATTTCGGGTCTGCAAGTTAACTATGCGGAAGGTGAAAAAGTGTTTCATGCGGGCACAAAGCAAGATGGTGAGCATGTTGTGACTGCAGGTGGACGTGTACTTTGTGCAACCGCACTTGGTCACACAGTTACCGAGGCACAAAAACGCGCATACAGTCTGGTAAAAGACATTCACTGGGATGGTGTGGAATTTCGCACTGACATCGCATATCTCGCGATTGCACGTGAAAACGCGTAGTTTATTGGCTAATGCCTGAATTAAACAAGGAAGCTTCTGCTTCCTTTTTTTTGGATCAATTTATCCTTATTTAGATCGACTGAAAAAGTTGAACATTATCATTGCTGCACTTCCCTGTTTTCCACTGCTCTACAATACAAGCAAAAAGAACTCTACCCACACCACTGTGGCAAGCAAACATATCCAATTATTCTTGATTAACAAACAACTTCCCATTCCGCCAGGCGCACCATTTACTACACCTTAATGAAAGCACATTGCTCCCCTAAAGTTCATAATTTCTGGGCATCTTAAGTTAGTCTGAAGGATTGGCTGGCGGAGTTTTATCAACTAGCTCTCCGATAGTAAATGAATTAAATACCATTCCATTCACGAACGTATGGCGAGGTACTTGAAAAACTTGAAACAAAAAAGCCGCTTGAATAAGCGGCTTTTCGTTAAGCTGTGACTTTTACTTACAGCAGACCTAACTTCTGTAGTTCTGCAGCAGCCAACTTACCTGAAAGAGGAACATAGCCATCTTTTTCAACAATCTTCTGACCTTCTTGAGAAAGAACCATCTTCAAGAATTCAGCTTCAATTGGTGATAAAGGTTTATTTGGGTGCTTGTTCACGTAGATATATAGGAAACGTGACATTGGGTACTTGCCTTGAGCAACGTTTTCTAGAGTCGCATCGACAAAGTTATCACCTTGCTTAGCAAGAGGTACTGTACGTACACCCGATGTTTTGTAGCCGATACCAGAATAGCCGATCGCATTCACTGAAGATGAAATAGATTGTACTACTGACGCTGAACCAGGTTGTTCGTTCACGTTATTACGGAAATCACCTTTACATAGCGCTTTAGACTTAAAGTAACCATATGTACCAGAAACAGAATTACGACCGTAAAGTTGAATATCTTTAGTTGCCCACTCACCTTCTAGACCGACATCACCCCAACGTGTAATTTCTTTGTCTGCACCACACTTACGTGTAGACGAGAAAATAGCGTCTAGTTGGTCAATACGAAGACCTTGAATTGGGTTGTCTTTATGAACGAATACTGCCAAAGCATCGATCGCAACACGAATTTCGGTTGGCTTGTAACCGTAGCGCTTTTCGAAAGCTTCGATTTCTTTTGACTTCATTTTACGGCTCATTGGGCCGAAGTTTGCCGTCGCTTCTGTTAGCGCCGGTGGAGCCGTAGAAGAACCTGCTGCCTGAATTTGAATGTTTACGTTTGGATAGATACGTTTGTATTCTTCTGCCCAGAACGTCATCATGTTTGCCAATGTGTCAGAACCAACTGATGAGAAGTTACCTGAAATACCAGATGTTTTTTGATATTCCGGTAGCGTTTGATCAACAGCTAACGTTTGAGTTGAAACTAGCGCAGTAACCGCCACACCCATCGCGGCAACAAGGTTTTTAAATTTCATTGGGTAACTCCAATTGTGTCCCATTAACTTAACGAGTCCATTGTGCGGCCATAAAATGACATTTACATGTCTTTTGTTTTACACTTTTATGACAGCTCTTTAGGTATAGCTACTTTCTTGCTTTGTGGCAAAGAAAAGGAAAAACAGGAGCCTTTCCCAACTTCGCTTTTAATTTGTAATGACGCATCATGACGGGACAGCACATGTTTCGTAATAGCGAGACCAAGTCCGGAGCCTCCCGTTTTTCTGCTCCTTGCTTTGTCTACACGATAAAAACGTTCGGTCAGCCGATGTAAGTGTTCAGGCGCGATTCCGTCACCATTATCTGTCACAGCAAAATAAGGCAATCCGTTCTTTTCTGCCCACTCTACCTGTATATGGCCATTCGGTTTTGTATAATGAATTGCGTTGAATACGAGATTTGAAAACGCACTTCGAAGTTCATCAGGCGCGCCTCGTACGTCTAAACTCGCATCAATATTAAATTCAATCTTATGATGCTTGTCTTGATTGAGTGAATTAGCTTCTGTCTCGATGATCTTCAATAATTTGGGCACATCTATTGGTTTATCCTTATCCTGTTTGCGCGCCCCTTCAATTCGCGAAAGCGAGAGTAATTGATTAACCAAGCTATCCATGCGTTTGCACTGCTCAATCATCGTGTTGTGCGCTTTCTCCCACATTGCCGGTGGTGGCATGTTATCCGCATCCATCATTTCCAAATAACCGGTAACAACGGTAAGTGGGGTACGTAATTCGTGAGATACATTTGCCACAAAGTCTTTCCGCATCTGTTCAAGCTGTTTTAGACGCGTAATATCCCTAACGACGACCATCAGTTGCGTTTCGGCATAAGGCATTACACGGAATTCGAGTACGTGCTCACCCGAGAGTCCCATATCCAATTCAAGCGGCTCATCGAATTGCTTAGTTTGCATGTAGCGAACAAATTTTGGATCTCGCACTAAATTATCTAGTCGTTGGCCATGGTCGGTTGGCCATTGCAACCCGAGCACCTTTAACGCAAGCTGATTACACCACACAATACTAAGATCGAATTGCAGTACGATCACGGCATCAGGCACGGCTTCCGCTCCTTCACGAAAACGGCGGATCAGATCCGCAAGCTCATTGCGTTTTTTTCGATTACGATGCTGAAGGTGATAAATTCCTTCAAAGATTTGTTCCCACGCACCTTCACCTTCTGGTGGATTAAAACTGCGTTGGTTAAGAAGCCAATCGCTCAATCGATATAACTGATGGTAATGCCACAGAAGCAAAGAGAATGCGCCAATAAATAGCAACACGAATGGCGCGCCAATTAAAAGCCCGATTAAAACTAACGGTAGGAAATACAAAAACAGGCGCTTATATAACGCCTGTTTGGTCACCACTTTGTACATACAAGATGAGTTCCTTCACTCAAGTGCAGTGTCTATCACAAATCTTAATGCTTAGTTCGTCTTTTCAAAAGAGAAAAGCCTAAAATCTTTCACTAAAGCAGTTTAAAGTTTGCTTGAAAAACGATAGCCCGCACCACGTACCGTTTGTACTAAACGGTCATGCCCAAGCGGCGCAATCGCTTTTCTTAATCGACGAATATGCACGTCAACGGTACGGTCTTCAACATAAACGTTGGTGCCCCATACATGATCTAGTAACTGTTCACGGCTGTAAACACGTTCAGGGTGTGTCATAAAGAAGTGCAGCAAACGGAATTCCGTTGAGTCCATGTCTAATTCGTTTCCAGCGGAAGTCACACGGTGAGATACTGGATCTAATCTTAAACCATGAACTTCTATCGCCTCTTCAAGCGACGTGGGTGATACGCGGCGAATAACGGCTTTAATACGTGCCATCAACTCTTTTGGAGAAAAAGGCTTAGTTACATAGTCATCTGCGCCAACTTCAAGTCCACGCACTTTGTCTTCTTCTTCACCACGCGCGGTCAGCATGATAATTGGAATTTGTCGCGTATATTCGCTTTGCTTAAATTTCTTAGCAAGTTGAATACCGCTGCCGCCTGGCAACATCCAATCTAATAAAACCATATCAGGGTATGGTTCGACCATCGCAGCTACCGCAGAGTCATAGTCCTCTGCTTCGATGGCCTGAAATCCATTCTGTTCTAAGACGAAGACCAACATCTCTCTGATTGGTGCTTCGTCATCCACCACAAGTACTCTACGTGACATTACGACAAATCTCTTTCGTTACCGAACTTGATGTCATTATTATGACTTACTATGACAGTTTTATGAAAGTCTAGCGAGTATCTTGAAAAGAAACAAAATTGTTTATTATTTAACCGAACATGAACAAAAAAGGGCTATCATATAGCCCCTTTAAGCTAGAAATCGTAGCGCAACCCTACTGCTATATGGTCTTGATCTGGCTTGTTATCTAGTTCAAATTGAGAGTACCAAAGGAACATACGTACTTGTTTTGACATCATTCGTTCAACCCCAATGGAAGTGCCTGTGCCTGAGTCTTTCATTTTTCCAGCTTCACTTTCACTGTCTTGGTACTGAGCGAGTAGATTATAATCGTTGATCTTGTAGGACGCGCTCACAACGTAGCTGTCTTTCTTATCATCGGTATCCACTTTTTCACTTTGTTGATACATCCCGCTTAATGTTAACGCGCCCATTTTCCCCTGTACGGTGACTCGATTTACATCTTGTCCTGCAACTTTACTGTCTCGAGCCACACTCACAAAAAACGGCATAGCCTTAAACTTGCGATCACCATAGGAAGCGGCAAGCGACATACCTGCATCTCCGTTTTGCTTGTTGTTGTCTTTTGCAATATAACTTACTTCAAATTGCAAGTGTGCTAACGACGGCGTTGAGTATTGAATGGTGTCTCCTAAACGATTTTCACCAACCATCAAACTGCTGATATCCCCAGTGTAATCATTCATTAGATCCGCTGAGTTTTGAGAACGTTTCATAGGCGTATCATTTCGACCAACAATAAATTGGCCAAACGCGCCTTTAACACCAATGTATTCCGATCGCGCACTTAGATTATCTGCGGTTTTCCCATCGTTTTCATTTTCAGTTGGCTTTACTTCAAATTCAAAGACATAAAACGCTTCAAGCGAATCCGAAACTTTAGTGTTTCCTTTTACGCCGATCCTGGAAGCATAACTTTCAGCTGATACGACACTCGACGTGCCATCATCTTTGGACTGGATCCCGATGTTAGCTCGTCCATACAATTTGACTAGATCATCTGCCAAAACTGGCGAGGAACAGAGCAACGTTGATATAGCAACGAAAATGAGATGGTTTTTCATGGCGCAGCCTCTTTTACAATTTTGACGAGGATATTTCTAACGGCATCCCTATATTGAATTTAGACGCTGGCGGGTTAAGATCAAGTTGTGCTAAAGATCATTTTTTTACCAACCACATGAAGAAGGATCACGATCCTACTAACCAGTTCGACTTAGGATCATTATTTTACCAAGCAAGATCGCTTTTTTATCAACCAATACTTCCTAACTCATTGATCTTTTGAGTTTCTAGCCACTATTTAGTATAAGTCTTTGTTATTTGAGCCTAATAAATAAACAGCACGCTCGTTTTCTTAGTAAAATAATGATCTACACACGAATAGTTAGTATAAATTTGATCCAAAAAAAAGCCCCTGATCGGGGCTTTTCAATTGAGTTAGTATTTATTTGATCTTTGGATCAAGTTTGCCTGCTTCATACAATCCAAACATTTGCTCAAGCGATAATGGCTTGATCTTGCTTGCTTGTCCTGCAGTACCAAATGCTTCGTAACGAGCAATACAGATATCTGTCATTGCTGTTGTTGCTTCTGCTAAAAACTTGCGAGGATCGAAATTAGAAGGATTCATTGCCAAGTGACGACGGATAGCCCCTGTTGATGCCAAACGCAGATCGGTATCAATGTTTACCTTGCGAACACCGTGTTTGATCCCTTCAACGATTTGCTCAACTGGCACACCGTACGTTTCTGGAATTTCGCCACCGAATTCATTGATAACGGCCAACCACTCTTGCGGCACTGAGGAAGAACCGTGCATTACAAGATGGGTATTCGGAATACGCGCATGGATTTCTTTAATTCGGTCAATCGCGAGGATGTCACCCGTTGGTGGGCGTGTGAACTTGTACGCTCCATGAGATGTACCACACGCGATGGCTAGCGCATCTACACCTGTTTTACGAACGAAATCCGCCGCTTCTTCTGGATCAGTGAGGAGTTGATCATGGCTAAGCGTGCCTTCAGCACCAATGCCATCTTCTTCACCAGCTTGACCAGTTTCAAGAGAACCTAGTACACCAAGTTCACCTTCAACCGAAACACCACAAGCGTGTGCCATTTCTACCGTACGACGTGTTACATCAACATTGTATTCGTAGCTTGAAGGCGTTTTACCATCAGAAAGCAAAGAACCATCCATCATTACTGATGAGAAACCCAGTTGAATTGAGCGTTGGCATACCGCAGGCGATGTACCATGATCTTGATGCATTACAACTGGAATATGAGGCCATTCTTCAACTGCAGCCAAAATCATGTGACGAATGAACGCAGCTCCTGCGTATTTTCTTGCACCCGCAGAGCCTTGTACGATAACAGGGCTGTTAGTTCGGTCTGCCGCTTCCATGATTGCACGCATTTGCTCTTGGTTGTTCACGTTAAACGCTGGAACACCATACCCATACTCAGCCGCATGGTCGAGTAGTTGGCGCATACTGATTAAAGCCATTTGCTTTTCTCCACAGTTTGGTAACTGGGTTACCTGATTTGAACGGATAACTAAATTTGTTGGCCAATTAGCCCTAAAACAGGCAAAAGTGAGAGAGTTGCCTGTTTTAGTATAGATTTACTTTGCGCGTGATTCTAACATCGCTACAGCAGGTAATTGCTTTCCTTCTAAAAATTCAAGGAAGGCACCACCGCCCGTCGAAATATAAGAAATCTTGTCTGCAACACCATATTTGTCAATAGCCGCCAATGTGTCACCACCACCCGCAATACTAAACGCATTTGAATTTGCGATAGCATTGGCAATCGCTTGTGTGCCATTACCAAATTGATCAAATTCGAAAACACCAACCGGACCATTCCATACGATAGTGCCTGCATTTGCGATGATCTTAGCAAGCGTATTCGCAGAATCAGGGCCAATATCAAAGATCATGTCATCTGCGGTTACTTCACTGACGTCTTTAATTGTTGCGACCGCACTTTCAGAAAACTCATTTCCTACAACGACATCGGTTGGCACTGGAATATCACCACCATTGCTACGTGCAGCAGCGGTTAACTTATTTGCTTCTTCAATTAAATCAGCTTCATACAAAGACTTGCCAACCGGGTGGCCCGCGGCAGCAATAAAGGTGTTTGCAATACCACCGCCTGTCACCAACTGATCAACAACTGAAGACAGAGATTCTAATACCGTAAGTTTAGTCGATACTTTTGAACCGCCAACAATTGCCACAAGCGGACGAGCTGGGTTTTCTAGTGCCTTACCAAGCGCATCAAGTTCAGCTGCTAACAAAGGACCTGCGCAGGCGATTTCGGCATACAATCCGACGCCATGAGTGGATGCTTGCGCACGGTGAGCGGTACCAAACGCATCCATTACGTATACGTCACACAATGCCGCCATTCGTTTGGAAAGGACTTCATCGTCTTTCTTTTCACCGACATTGAAACGTACGTTTTCAAAGACAACCACTTCATTGTCAGCCACTTCCACGCCATCTAAATAATCTTTCTCTAAACGGACGCTTTGTGAAAGCACACCGTTTAAATAATCAACCACAGGTTGCATTGAAAATTCAGGGTTGTACTCGCCTTCTGTTGGGCGACCTAAATGCGACATCACCATTACTTTTGCACCTTTTTCAAGTGCAAGTTGAATAGTTGGAAGCGATGCACGAATGCGCGCATCAGAAGTGACTTTGCCATCTTTAACCGGCACATTCAGATCCTGTCGGATCAAAACGCGTTTTCCCGCTAAATCCAAATCTGCCATTTTAATGACTGACATTGATTTCTCCTTAGTGAACGATACGTAACTAACTCAATAACGTGTTCTGGCCATCATAGCCACGGTGGTGTCGAGCATACGATTGGCAAATCCCCATTCGTTGTCGCACCACACTAATAATTTTACTAATCTTTTATGACTTACACGTGTCTGTGTACCATCGATGATACAAGAATGCGGATCATGATTAAAATCAACGGATACCAGCGGCTCTTCAGTGTAACTTAAGATCCCAATCAATCGGCCTGTTGCCGCTTTCATCAGTTCTTTATTGACCTGCTCTATTGTCACATCCGTATTAAGCGTGACACTCAAATCCATCGCTGTAACGTTAATTGTAGGAACACGCACGGCAATAGCCTCAAAGCGCCCTTCAAATTTAGGTAAAATACGCTCGATACCTCGTGCAAGCTTTGTATCTACAGGAATAATCGATTGGCTGGCTGCTCGAGTACGACGTAAATCTGAATGATAGGCATCTATTACTTGTTGATCGTGCATCGAAGCATGAATTGTGGTGATTGCGCCCGACTCAATACCAAATGCATCGTCCAATACTTTAATCACGGGAACAATACAATTTGTCGTACACGAGCCATTTGACACAAACGTATCGCTGGGTTTTAGTTCGTCATCATTGATACCAAAAACGATCGTGGCATCTAAATCATTATCGGCTGGTTGCGAATACAACACTTTCTTGGCGCCAGCTTGGATATGCGCCTCACCATGCGCGCGCGAATGAAAGACGCCAGTGCATTCAAGCACCACATCTATTTCCAACTCTTTCCATGGCAAGTTAACCGGTTCTTCTTCAGCAAACAACGCAATGCTATCACCTGCAACCAAGATGGCATTTTCTTCTAGTTGAACTGGGAATTTAAAACGACCGTGAGAGGTATCATATTTGAGGAGGTGAGCTATCCCTTGGGGGTCAGCAAGTTCGTTAATTGCGACGATGTGGATTTCTGACTGTCGCCCTGTCTCGTATAACGAACGCAAGATGTTACGCCCGATACGCCCAAATCCGTTAATTGCGACTCGAATAGCCATTAACTTTGTCTTTCCACCTTAATAACGGGAACAAAACCCAAAAGATGGCGCTATTGTAATCGACCTGAAGCAAATGTGTAAGGGATACTGGTAACTTTTTACAGGAGTTGCCCAAGTTTAAGCGACTTCAAATTTCCTATTTGATGACTTTGTGCTAGGAGCAATTCAGCCGTGGCTAGTGCATCCGTTAAAGCATGGTGGCTCGAGTACAGGGGTAAACCATAACGAGCCTCGGCACTGCTCTAACGTTAAATCATCCAAAGCAATTTCATGGCCTTGAGATAATAACCTACGACGTTCAATCGATAAGGTATCTAAGATCAATGCTGGCCGTGCATGTATCCCTGACGCTTTAAATAATTCTCGAATAAATGCCATATCAAGATGACTGTGATGAAACACCACCAGCTTCCCCTCGATTGCCTGTGCAAGTTGCGCTGTAAAGCTCTTTAAATCGATACCTTGCTCAACGTCATTGTGGCAAAGACCGTGAAAAACGGGACTTTGCGCAAGTGACTTAACCTCTTTATTGACAATATGTACGGCGTCATTCAGTTGAATACATTGTTTCGTAATCGGCAACCAAGCCGCGGACACCACTTCATGCTGTTTTGCATCAAGCCCAGTGAGTTCTAAGTCTACGACAACGAAATCGCTATCAATGAATTGTTGTTTTGCTATTTGCTGCCGATGCCACCACTTGGAAAAAAATTGAATACAATGTGTGACCATTACAAACTGCCTCGAGCAAACTTAAAGGCGCAAGCTTGCTGGGCCTGTTTGATTAAATAGAATGCTTCTTTGAGTTGATGGCGCTCAAGAGAAGACAAATTCTCTGGATTAATGCAATTGCCAGGAAGGCCTTCTTGATTGATCTGAGTGCGTAGTCTCAATTGCGTCAAAAATCGCCAGCAGTCTTTGAGATCAAACAGATCTTTTTTGCTGATTAAATTGAATTTCGCCAACGCATCCAATCGCTCCAATGTATTTGAACGTTTTATGCCAGCCTTTAACGCGTACAACCGCGCGATATCGTTAATGATCACAACCCCACGCTTTTTAAGATCAAGAAAACGACTGGTGGTTTTACTCTTTTCCAGCTTAAATTGGTTAAACAATCCGATCGGAACGGAATTTGCGTTAATGTCGGTTGCCATCGCCGCGTAGAAAAGATCGTTACGTGCGATCTTCGTTAACCCTTGCACAAGATCGTTGTATAGATCGTTGTTGCCATCAATAAACCGAATATCAAAATAAATTTTGCAATTCAACATTGCATGTGGTGTTGGCTCTGTGATCCATTTGTTGAATCGTGTGACCCACTGTACCATCGAACCTCGGCATTCGGGATTACTCGCCATTATGTTGCCCGGACAATGGATAATTCCACATTCGTGAAGATGATCGCAGACATAACGACCCATCTCACTAAAATAAACTTTTTGCTCTTCATTCAATGTATTAGGAAGCACTAAGCCGTTATCTTGATCCGAGTGCAATGTCTGCTCTTCGCGGGCCTGAGAACCAAAACATATCCATGCAAATTGGCAAGGTGCATCGCCCCGCTCGTGCTGAAACAATTGAATCAGTCTCGATGTCAATGCATCGCTAAGTCCACTGAGTAATTTCCCCATAAGCGAGATATCGTCGATGTTATTGGAAAAGCGTTTAAGTAAGTCAGGGATCTCGGCTGCGTAACGTTTTAGCATGGCCACGCTTTCCGCTTTGTATAATCTACCGATCAATTGCACGGGATCGCTTTTTTGCTGTCGCAGTAAGTCCGTACTTGTGATCATTCCAAGCGGTTTACGCTCTTCATCCAGTACCGGTAAATGATGTATGTTGTGTTTTAGCATCAAATGAAGCGCAGAAAAAACGCGATTGTTTTCAAATATGTATTTTGGCTTGGTAGTCATGATCGATGCAACAGGTTCGTGAGGATCGACCCCCGCTGCTAACACACGGTTTCTGAGATCTCTGTCGGTGACGACGCCTAACAACGCCGAATCATCTGTGATCATGATAGAAGAAACCCGTGCTTCACTCATGGTTTTTGCCGCTTCTTGGATACTCGCCGAAGGGAGCAGAGTTACCGCTGTGCGCGTCATCAGTTCCGCAATCTTGCGCTCAGACCAACTGTCGCTACTTTGCTTGTAATGAGAGGACAACAAACGATTTGCGTGTGCCCTTACAAAGTACTGCTCAAATGCTTTGTACTCTCGCCTTAGAAAATCAAAATGTGTTTGAGTTAATACATACACAAGCCCTGCGGTTTGCACTTCCAAGCGATTTTGGATCATATCCCCTGTCAGCAAGGACGGGAAACCGAAGTAATCTCCTTGTGACAAACGGGTGACTAATTCACCTTTGCCATTCACCAGATCAAAATGCCCAGATCGGACAAGATATAAATGAGGGTTGTCTGATTTTAACCAATCTTGTTGATTTTCATGAGATAAATAAACAACTTCAAGGTGAGAACAGAAATAGCGTGTTGCGGATTCCTGCAATTGATTAAACGGTGCTTGAGTTGAAACAAACTGAAAAACGTCTTGTATTTCGCTTGTCATGAGTTCTCCCTACAAAACAACAACAGCTCGGTACAAAACCGAGCTGTTGAATAAGGTCGAAATTAGTGCGCGTGCGCTGCACTCGAACCTTTTGGATTACGAATACTTTCAACCATTTCTTGTACTTCAACGGGTGTTTCTTTGGTTAGTTTCAAGACAACTGCTGCTACTACAAAGTTAACGACCATACCGATTGTACCGATGCCTTCAGGAGAAATTCCAAACAACCAATTTGCTGGAGCATTCAGTTCTGGACTCACAAATTTAAAGTAGATAATATACGCTGCAGTAAACGTAATACCACTCACCATACCCGCAATCGCACCTTCCTTATTCATACGTTTAGAGAAGATCCCCATGATAATTGCAGGGAAGAAGCTGGATGCCGCCAATCCGAAGGCAAATGCCACCACTGAAGCGACGAAACCGGGTGGATTGATACCGAAGTATGCCGAGATGGCAATCGCGACCATCGCAGCCAAGCGTGCAGCGAGAAGTTCTTGTTTGTCACTGATGTCCGGCTTTAATGTACGTTTTAACAAATCATGAGAAACGGACGTTGAAATAACCAACAACAAACCCGCAGTAGTCGACAATGCCGCAGCAATACCACCGGCTGCAACCAATGCAACAACCCATGCAGGAAGGTCAGCAATTTCAGGGTTTGCTAGAACCATAATGTCACGGTCGATTTTTACTTCGTTCGCGCTATTTGGATCTTCAATTTTACCCGCTGAATAATGCATTCTGCCATCAGCATTCTTATCTTTGAATACGATAAGACCTGTTCTTTCCCAATTCTTCACCCACGCAGGTGCTTCTTCGTAAAGCGTACCGCTACCATCTTTGCCGTTAATAGTGTCTATCATGTTCACTCGAGCAAACGCTGCCACTGCAGGCGCGGTTGTATACACAATCGCGATGAAAACAAGTGTCCAAGCTGCTGAAATACGTGTGTCTTTTACTTTCGGCACAGTGAAGAAACGCACGATTACGTGAGGCAGACCAGCTGTACCAACCATAAGCGCAGCAGTGATTGCAAACACGTCAATCATGCTTTTAGACCCTTCGGTGTATTGCGCAAATCCCAGTTCGGCACTCAATCCATCAAGCTTGTCCATTAGATACATGCCTGAGCCATCAGCCAATGTTCCGCCAAAACCGGTTTGTGGCAAAATGTGACCCGTCATCATCATGGAGATAAAGATAGCTGGTACAAGGTAGGCAAAAACTAATACGCAGTACTGCGCTACTTGCGTGTACGTAATGCCTTTCATACCGCCAAGCACCGCATAGAAAAATACGATCACCATACCGATGTAAACACCCGTTTCGATATCCACTTCTAAGAAACGAGAGAACACTACGCCAACACCGCGCATTTGACCTGCAATGTAGGTGAAGCAGATGAAGATAGCGCACAAAATAGCCACGATTCGGGCAAGCTGCGAGTAATAACGGTCACCGATAAAGTCAGGCACGGTGAACTTACCAAATTTACGGAGATACGGAGCAAGACACAGTGCTAGAAGTACATAGCCGCCTGTCCAGCCCATCAAGTAAACACCGCCATCGTAACCTGCGAATGAGATAATACCAGCCATAGAAATGAATGACGCGGCACTCATCCAGTCGGCTGCTGTTGCCATCCCGTTAGCAAGAGGAGGTACACCGCCCCCAGCAACATAGAATTCTTTGGTTGAGTCTCGCACGGTCTCAAATTGCGATGCCGATGTAAAGCGCGAAGCTCAAACCGACAAGTAGAAACGTAAAACCTTGAACATCCATCATCGTGCTCCTTATTCATCTACGCCATATTTTTTATCAAGCGCATTCATTTTGAACGCGTAGACAAAAATTAAAGCAACGAAGGTATAGATTGCGCCCTGTTGTGAGAACCAGAAGCCTAACTTAAATCCAAAGAAACGGATTTCGTTGAGTACATCAACCAGCAAAATCCCAAAGCCAAATGAGACCAAGAACCAGATTGCAAGTAACTTGAATACAAGACTTAAGTTCTCAGACCAATAAGCTTTTGCGTCATCTTCACTTTTAAAAGCCATTTTTATTGTCCCCTATCACTTCACCCATAAAGGCTGTGTTGGTATTAGTTGTCATTATTGACTGTAGCAACAGGTTATCTGATTGAAATTGAGACCTTAGTCGTAACAGCTGATTTACGTTTACGTAAACTGTTAACTGGTGCGGCTATCGATGTTATATTCTCTTTAAATTACATAGGCTTAAAAAACATGATTCCATATTCTCCACAAAGGTTAGACCAGTTAAAGTTACATTCGACATTAGTCTATAAGTAATTAGGAAAAGACGCTTATCCATCTGATTTTATGCAGTTTATTGAAATAGAATTTATCTCAACGAGTGAAGCACTACTTTTGTTCATAAGTTTGATATGGTTACATTTATGAGTTCAGAGACTTAACATGATCAACCTTGCCATGTTACCGATAAAAAAGAGAAGTTATGACGGCTGCACTATTATTTGTCGCGATTTGCTATATAGGGTTACTTTTTTGGCTCGCAAATTGGGGGGATAAAACAACGCCATTGGCGAAAAAGATTACGCACCACCCCTTCGTCTATGCTTTTTCATTGGGAATTTATTGCACCTCTTGGACGTATTACGGCTCTGTTGGTACTGCGGCAAGTAGTGCCTGGCATTATCTCCCCATTTTGTTAGGGCCGGCGTTGTTATTTCTGTTCGGGCAAGGCTTTTTGCGAAAACTGATACTGGTCAGCAAAAAACAAAATATCACGACTATCGCGGACTTTATTTCTGCACGATATGGTAAACGCCAGACTACCGCCATTATGGTTACTATCATTGCGTTGCTTGCGACCATCCCCTACATCGCGTTACAACTAAAAGCGCTGAGCAGCAGTTTCTTACTGCTACAACGCCAAGAAACTCAGCTTTCGGGGACCATGCTCGCGTTATCTGGTACTATCATAATGGCAATGTTCGCCATCTTCTTCGGGACACGAAAAGTCGATGTCACAGAGTACCGTTCGGGACTAATGCTCGCGGTAGCATTCGAGTCTATCATCAAACTTCTAGCCCTAAGTGCTGTGGCATTTGTTGCTGTGCTAACACTTTTAAAAGTGGACCATTCCCAGATATGGGCGCATTGGCAGGACTTTGATTTTGGCAATTTTAATTTTATTGGGCAGACGCTTATGGCCGCAGCAGCGATCATTTGCTTGCCAAGGCAATTTCACGTAACGGTTATTGATAACCAAGATAGAAGACACTTAAAAACCGCACGTTGGGCGTTTCCGCTTTACTTGATGTTAATTGCCGCCATGATAATTCCAATCGCGTCCGCCGCAATTCATCCTGCAATTGGCCTAGGTATTTCCGCAGATAGTTTTGTGCTCGCGCTCCCGCTTATTGAGGGACATCCCCTAATCACAACCTTTGTGTTTATCGGTGGCTTGTCTGCGGCTACCGCAATGATCGTGGTCGCGACGTTGACGCTCAGCACCATGATCTCCAATGACGTTGTTTTACCACTCCTATTTAAACGTAAATTCAAACGTAATCTCATTTCGAGCAACTTTAAAACCCAAATTTTGCTCGTACGTCGATTTACCATCGCCGCCATTTTACTGCTTTCCTATTTTTATCAGCAGTGGTTTGGCCACGGCGAGGCTTTAGCGAGTATGGGTACTTCGTCGCATTTTCATTAGTAACGCAACTACTCCCAGCCATTGTCGGTGGGCTGTATTGGCGAAAAGGTCATGCATACGGCGTTTACGCAGGATTGCTCGCCGGTGTAATTTGCTGGATGCTGTTCCTCATG
Organism: Pseudoalteromonas xiamenensis; assembly: GCF_017638925.1. Lineage (NCBI taxonomy): Bacteria > Pseudomonadati > Pseudomonadota > Gammaproteobacteria > Alteromonadales > Pseudoalteromonadaceae > Pseudoalteromonas > Pseudoalteromonas xiamenensis. The sequence continues at coordinate 2,632,415 of NZ_CP072133.1, read as the reverse complement.
CTCCCGGTGCTTGAAGCGACGGGAGGGATCGACCCGGAGTTTCGACAAACACTCATCACTCGAGGCACACTTATCGCCTTATTTGCTAACGTTGCTTGCTACATTAGCTTCTCATTAGGTGCAAATGAACGACTCATAGATAAAATACAAGCCGCCGCGTTTGTGAGTCCAAAAGAACAGGCCATCTTAACCAAGCGTCTCAACAAACACGTTAAAGCAACCATTTACGATTTCAAAATTCTTCTACAAACTTTTCTAGGCGTACAACGTAGCCAGCAAGTGCTTGCCGTATATTCTATAAATCACGATATAAGCGACAACAACGCTCAACCTGAACAAGACTTTATCGCCTATTGCGAGCGTGCGCTTGCAGGCGTACTTGGTGCATCCTCTGCCCAAGCGCTTATTCATACGGTTGCATCTGGTAAACAAATGGCGTTCGAAGAAGTTGTCAATATATTCGATGAAACCACTCAAGCGCTGCAGTTCAATCAAAACCTATTGTTTACGTCTCTTGAAAATCTCTCACATGGCATTTCGGTGGTTGATAAAGATCTCCACCTCGTTGCTTGGAATAAGCGCTATAGCGAAATGTTTCATTATCCCGAAGGATTTTTGGAAGTTGGCATGCCAATCGAAACCATTATCCGCTTTAATGCCGAGCGTGGTGAATGTGGTCCGGGTGAAATAGAGAAGCACGTGGAAAAGCGAGTTCAACATATCCGCAATGGCACTCCCCATCATTTTATTCGCCACAGACGCAATGGCCAAGTGTTCGAAATGATTGGAAATCCCTTACCCGAAGGGGGATTCGTGACGAGTTTTTCAGACATCACAACGCACATCGCAACTCAAAATGCGCTTGAAGAAATTAACATGGATTTGGAAAATCGGATCGAAGCACGAACCCAAGAAATTCGTAATATTAACTTAGATCTTCAAGCTCAAATTGCCAGCCGAGTGGAAATTGAGAAAGCATTAACGGAAGCGAAGAAAGAGGCTGAACGAGCAAACGACAGTAAAACTCGGTTTCTTGCCCTTGCGAGTCACGATATTTTACAACCGCTAAATGCTGCACGACTTTATTTAGCGTCAATAGACAATCCCCAGCTATCTAAGAACAACCAAGATACTTTGCACAAATTAGGTGACAGCTTGGATTCAACAGTTCATTTAATGTCTTCATTATTAGAAATTGCCAAGCTGGAACAAGGAGCAATGAGTTCCTACACCTAGGCATTTTTCAATCCACGATATTCTCTCTCCGTTAGCAAATGAATACGCTATCTTGTCCAAAGACAAAGGCTTAACGTTAAAGGTACGCGGAAAAGATTGTATCGTTCACAGTGACACCACCTACCTGCGACGGATCATTCAAAATCTTGTCTCAAATGCAGTGAAATACACGGATAACGGTCAAGTTCTGGTCGCATGTCGACATCGACGTCATAGCCTTCGAATTGAAGTGTGGGACACAGGACCCGGTATCTCCGAAGTTGAACAGCAAAAAATTTTTAACGACTTTTATCGCATTCACAAATCGGATAATAAAGGCGTCGGACTGGGTCTTGGTGTTGTTAAACGCCTATGCGATTTAATGAGTATTCCACTAAATGTTGCCTCGATCCCCGGCAAAGGCAGTCGTTTTAGTATCGATGTGCCTATTGGTGACAGTGCCTTAGTGCAGCAAAAAGTTACGCTAAAAAGCGCAGTGGAAAGTAAGCCTCAATTATCGGTGTTAGTCATTGATGACGACCCGAAAAATCTTGAAGCAATGGCGACACTTTTGCAAAAGTGGCATTGCCAATATACATTATTTTCCAGTGTGCAAAGTGCTATCGACTTTGGCAAACAACACAAAGCCCCAGATGTAATGCTGGTTGACTATCAATTAGGCGAGAGTTGCGATGGCGTGACGCTCATCAAGACACTCCGCGAGATTTGGCAACATGAAGTACCCGCTATCCTCATTACCGCTGTGCGAGATCCTGAATTGAAAACTCACGTTAAGACACAGGGTATTCATTATCTCTCGAAACCGGTGAAACCTGCGAAGTTGAAAGCGCTGTTGAATCATAGTCATTAGGGCAGACATTTGACCTTAAAAGACACTACCGATCGACGATATAACGTCGTATAGTGGTTAACCCTGTTTATATCGGTAAGGAATGAGGAAATGTCGATAGTATTAACCGCGGAATGTCCCGATGATGTTGGACTTATCGCGAAAATTACGGGCTTATGTTACGAGCACCAGCTCAACATCACTCGAAATCAGGAATTTGTAAATAAAGAAGCTGCACGTTTTTTTATGCGTACCGAGTTATCTACACGTCCAAGTGATAGCTTTTTAACGGAGCTGAAGGCACGTTTGCCCATTGGCAGTAAGGTAGAACTACATAGTAATGAAAAAACCAAAGTAGTACTGCTCGCAACGAAAGAGGCTCACTGCTTAGGCGGAGTACTACTGAAACAGTTTGAGCAAGCTATGAACATCGACGTGCTTGCAGTAATCGCAAACTATCCTGATCTAGAACCACTAGTAAAAGGCTTCAATGTGCCTTTTCACGTTGTCTCACACGAAGGGTTAACACGTGAGGAACACGATAAAAAAGTGGGTGATTTAGTTGAGGAATACAAACCGGATGTGATTGGGCTTGCTAAATACATGCGTATCCTAAGTCCCAGTTTCGTCTCTCGTTTTAGTAACCGAATTATCAATATTCATCACTCTTTTTTGCCCGCATTTATCGGCGCTAGGCCTTATCACCAAGCATTTGAACGAGGCGTAAAAATCATTGGTGCGACCGCACACTTTGTGAATGATGAGACTCGATGAAGGGCCTATTATTTTGCAAGATGTCACCCAAGTAACACATGCAGATAACGCCGAAGACATGGCCAAAATTGGTCGAGATATTGAAAAAACCGTTTTTTGTAAGGCGTTACAATTAGCCTGTGAACAGAAAGTGTTTATCAATGGCAATAAAACGGTGGTTTTTGCTTAAACACGAATAGATTGAATGTAAGAGGCATTGCCTCTTACGCTGATGGTTCGATTGGTTCTAGTTGTAGTTTTGAGGCGATCAGCACAGCTTGAGTACGGTTATAAACACCCAATTTTCTAAATATTGCAGTAATGTGGGCCTTTACGGTGGCCTCAGAAATATTCAATTCATACGCAATTTGCTTATTTAACAGTCCTTCGTGTAAATATTGCAGCACTTTGTATTGTTGTGGGGTTAGCGAAGCAACTTGTTGTGCAAGCTCCTTATCTTCAACGGTAATGGCAGCGACTTTATCTTTAATTGATTCCGGCAACCAAGACTCCCCTTCAAGGATTTGCTCTATAGCATATGCAATGTCATCAGAGGATGACGCCTTTGGGATAAAGCCCATTGCTCCATATCCCATGACTTTAGAGACAATCGTTAGGTCTTCACTGCCCGAAACGACGGCGATAGGCAAACTAGGGTAATCTTCACGAATACGAATAAGTCCATATAAGTCGCCATTGCCTGGCATGTGGAGGTCTAACAACAACAAATCTAAGTCTTCTTGCTCAGACAAAACAGCCAATGTGCTGTCGAAATTATCCGATTCGAATACAGTTAAGCCTTCAATTCGAGACAGTAAGGCCCCTTTTAGTGCTTCCCTAAATAGAGGATGGTCATCCGCGATTAAAAACTGACTCATGGTTTGCTCCTAAAAAATCGGCTGCCCTTGAGCGCAAGGGCAGCCGTTATAGTACGTTTATAACTCAATGAGAATCAAGTTTTTAACGCTCAATTAACGGTTCAAGCGATTCTCAATCAACTCTTCAACCACAGATGGGTCTGCAAGCGTTGACGTATCACCCAATTGCTCGTATTCATTCGCCGCGATTTTTCGCAAAATACGACGCATAATTTTACCTGAGCGTGTTTTTGGCAGACCTGGAGTCCATTGGATCATGTCTGGTGAGGCAATAGGACTCAATTCTTTGCGAACCCAATTACGCACTTCTTTCGTTAACTCTTCAGTGACCGTGACACCCTCATTTGGCGTTACGTATACATAGATGCCTTGGCCCTTAATGTCATGCGGATAACCAACGACTGCAGCTTCCGCTACTGATTCGTGTGCAACTAACGCACTTTCAATTTCCGCAGTACCTAAGCGATGTCCAGATACGTTTAGTACGTCATCCACACGACCCGTGATCCAATAGTAGCCATCTTCATCACGACGACATCCATCGCCCGTAAAATAAACACCTGGATAAGCGGAAAAATAGGTTTGTTCAAATCGCTCATGATCCCCAAAGACTGTACGAGCTTGAGATGGCCAACTATCGAGGATCACTAAGTTGCCCTCTGTAGCACCATCCAATGTATTACCTTCCGCATCGAATAGCGCAGGCGCAATACCAAAGAAAGGACGCGTCGCTGAACCCGGTTTCATATCAATTGCACCAGGGAGTGGCGTGATCATGATGCCACCAGTTTCGGTTTGCCACCACGTATCTACAATAGGGCATTGCTGGTTACCAATTTTATCGTAATACCATGTCCATGCTTCTGGGTTAATTGGTTCGCCAACCGAACCAAGCAAACGCAATGATTTACGTGTAGAAGAGGCTGTTGGTTCATCACCTTTTGCCATTAACGCTCGAATTGCGGTAGGTGCTGTGTATAGTATCGTAACGCCATGTTTATCAACGACATCACCGATTCGACCAGATGTAGGATAAGTAGGAACGCCTTCAAAAATAACTTGTGTGCAACCATTTGCAAGTGGACCATACGCCATGTAGCTGTGGCCTGTGATCCAACCCACATCGGCTGTACACCAATAGACATCATTGTCTTTCATGTCGAACACGTATTCGTGCGTCATTGATGCGTAAACTAAATAACCACCAGAAGTATGTACCACGCCTTTTGGTTTACCTGTTGACCCAGATGTATAGAGAATGAAAAGCGGATCTTCCGCATTCATTGGTTCCGGTTCACATGTCGCAGGTAAATCGGCAACAAGGTCATGCCACCAAACATCAACATCATTCCATTCGACTTCACCGCCAGTCAGTTGATGAACGATAACATGTTCAATCGTTTTCACGTCTTTGTGTGTTAACGCCTCATCGACGTTCGCTTTCAGAGGCACGCTATTACCACCACGGCGCCCTTCATCAGAAGTGATTACGACTTTTGCGCCCGAATCGACGATTCGGTCAGCAATTGCGGTTGGCGAAAAGCCACCAAAAACCACGGAGTGAATTGCGCCAATACGCGCACACGCTTGCATCGCATAGATAGCTTGAGGCGTCATCGGCATATAAATCGCAACACGGTCGCCTTTTTGAACACCTAATTTGCGAAGGCCATTTGCTAGTTTTGCTACTTCGTCGTGAAGTGTTTGATAGGTAATGTTTTCACTTTGATTTGGGTTGTCCCCTTCCCAAATCATGGCAACTTTATGCGCTTTGTCTTTTAAATGGCGGTCGATACAGTTATACGACACGTTTAACACGCCATCTTCATACCATTTTATACTAATGTGGCCTTTATCGAATGACGTGTTCTTTACTTTGCTATACGGGGTAAACCAGTCCAGTCGTTTGCCTTGTAAAGCCCAAAATTGCTCAGGATCGTCTATAGATTGTTGGTATAGTTCGTTATAGCGATCATTATCAACGAGTGCTGTGTTCTTGAATGCTTCAGGAACTGGATAAATACTCTGTGACATAGTCATCTCCATATTAATTTATTGGCCTTGCGGCTTTCCTCAAGGATCTATCAGCAATATCCCTTAAAGTATTAGACCTTAGTTGTAATTCGGCTATTTATACTCAGCTAAATTTATCTGTTTCAGAAAAATTGTCTAAGCTTCACGCAGTAAGTCGTTCTAATTCCATTATTTATATCAATAAAGTTAGATTTACCGTTACAATTAGTACCCAATACAAAAACACATTAACACACGCGACCTTAGTCTTATAGACCAAAGGGTAATTGAGTAAAAAGCAACCTTAGACAAAAGTGATTTTGACCAGTTGGCTCGTTTTTTGTGCGAAGCCCATTAGAGGAACTTAATGTATGACAACCAAAACTATGACAACAAAATCTTTGTGTGCACTTGCGGTTGCAAGTGTTCTCAGTGCTCCTGCTCTAGCGACAGACCTTAATGGTACATCAGTAAACTATGGCGGTTACATCAAACTAGATGCAATGTGGAGTGATTTCTCCGACGGTTCACTAGGCGCGCAAAATCTAGGCCGAGACTTTTACATTCCGAGCAGCACACCGGTATCCGCAACCTCAAGTGAGGATGCGGTATTTGACATGCACGCGAAACAATCTCGATTCTTTTTCGGTACTAAAACAGCGCTTGATGATGGGAGTAGTATCGATACGAAAATCGAACTCGATTTTTTAGTGACGCCAGGCGGTAACGAGCGTGTTAGTAACTCGTATGTGCCTCGTATTCGACAGGCCTATGTGACATATAAAGGTTGGTTGTTTGGTCAGGCTTGGTCAAACTTCCAAAACGTTGGTGCATTGCCGGAAACACTTGATTTTGTGGGTCCAACAGAAGGCACCGTATTTAACCGTCAAGCCATGATCAAATACACAACAGGTAATTGGTCGTTCTCAATGGAAAACCCTGAAAGTACAGTAACAGTCAATAAAGCGATGGTTGTTACCGATGATGCAAGCATGCCTGATTTTACCGCACGCTACACGCACACTGCTGATTGGGGTAATTTTGTTGTGACCGCACTTGCTCGTCAACTGACTTACAAAGCCGGTGCTGCTGATGAAACGGAATCTTCATTCGGTATCAGTGCGTCCGGTATGGTGAAAGTTGGTTCGAAAGACAACGTTAAGTTTATGCTTACACAGGAGCTCTGGACTTGGTCGTTATGTAGGCTTGAACGCGGCGCACGGGGCGGTTTATGACGGCAGCAAGTTAGATGCTATCGATTCAACATCAGGCTTTGTCGCATATCAACACTTCTGGAGTGATCAACTACGCTCTACATTCTTATATTCATTCTTTGATGCAGATAATAATGTCGACCTACTCGCTTACTCTGGAGACCCTACGAAAAAAATTCATAGTTATAGCGCTAACATCCTTTACTCGCCAGTTAAAAAACTAACGTTCGGTGTTGAATATAAAGTCGCAAATCGTGAAACAGAAAGTGGATTAGACGGTGACTTAGACCGCATTCAACTTTCAGCTAAATACGTTTTCTAATCAACATCTTCTCCCTAAAAACAAGAAAGCGGCTTACGCCGCTTTCTTTTCGCTTAATAATCGATACTCATCGATTATAGTTCTAATTCACTTTCTGCAAGGCCCGGATCAACACCTTCTTCAGGCTTAATTGTTGCCTGTAGAAGTAACATGTCACGTAGTTTGCCTTCAATCTCGTTCGCAATTGCCACGTTTTCTTTTAAAAACTTAATCGAGTTCGATTTACCTTGGCCAATTTTGTTACCATTGTAGCTATACCAAGCACCCGACTTATCAACAATCTTGTGCTGTACACCCAAATCAAGTAACTCACCTTCTTTGGAGATACCTTCACCATACATGATGATGAATTCTGCTTGTTTAAATGGCGGCGCTACTTTGTTTTTTACGATCTTAACACGAGTCTCGTTACCGACGACTTCTTCACCTTCTTTTACCGAGCCGATACGACGAATATCGATACGAACCGATGCATAAAACTTCAGTGCGTTACCACCTGTGGTCGTTTCTGGGTTACCAAACATCACACCAATCTTCATACGGATTTGGTTGATGAAAATACACAACGTGTTTGAACGTTTGATGTTTGCAGTAAGTTTACGAAGAGCTTGTGACATTAGACGCGCTTGCAAACCTACGTGTGTATCACCCATTTCACCTTCAATCTCAGCTTTAGGTGTAAGTGCAGCAACTGAGTCAACAATCACAACATCAACGGCGCCTGAACGTACTAACATGTCGCAGATTTCAAGAGCTTGCTCACCTGTATCTGGTTGAGATACGAGTAATTCGTCAACGTTTACGCCTAACTTTTGCGCATAAACAGGGTCAAGTGCGTGCTCTGCGTCAACGAACGCACAAGTTTTACCTTGCTTCTGAGCTTCTGCGATAACTTGTAAAGTCAGCGTTGTTTTACCTGAAGATTCAGGACCATAAATTTCAACGATACGGCCTGTAGGCAAACCACCAATACCAAGCGCAATATCGATACCGAGTGAACCTGTCGAAATCGCTTCAATATCTAAAGCTTGGCTATCACCCAACTTCATGATTGAACCTTTACCGAATTGACGCTCGATCTGAGACAGTGCTGCTTCCAACGCTTTTTGCTTGTTATCGTTCATTTGCTTCTCCAAACTTGCTGAATACATCCAGTATACTGTATAGAATTACAGTATCAAGCTAATTTTTATCATTAAGCAGCTTCAGTAAATTTTCTAAAGCAAAAGCAATAGCTTGGCTTCTAACTTCAGATCGATTTCCTGAAAAGGTGTGTGACACACTCATTGTTTTATCCAGTACTTTCCAAGCAAACCACACAAGTCCCACCGGTTTTTCCACACTACCACCTGAAGGTCCTGCGATGCCGGAAACCGCAATGGCCACATCAGCATGAGCCGCCGAAGCACCACCATTTGCCATTTCACGCACGACTTGCTCACTGACAGCACCAAAAGCCGCAAGGGTTTCAGTTGAAACATTAGCCAGTGCTGATTTAGCGGCATTGCTATAGGTGACAAAACATTGTTCAATGTAAGCCGAGCTTCCGGGGGTATCCGTGAGCGCGTAACTGATACCACCACCTGTACATGATTCAATAGTAGTGATCGTCAATCTCTTATCCGTTAGAATACTCCCTACTTTTGCAGCAAGGGTCGTTATCTCTTGATGTAAGTTCATAGTTAACCTTAGGTAGCAACATGCCAATTGATCTCTATTCTGAACATACTATAAAACAACAAACTCCAATGATGCAGCAGTATCTGCGTATAAAGTCGGAGCATAAAGACATTCTATTGTTCTACCGAATGGGCGATTTCTATGAATTGTTTTTTGACGATGCTAAAAGAGCGGCTCAACTGCTCGATATTTCGCAAACTCATCGTGGAAAAGCCGGTGGAGAACCAATTCCTATGGCGGGTGTGCCCTATCATGCGGTTGATAACTATTTAGCACGTCTTGTGCAGATGGGAGAGTCGGTCGCAATTTGCGAACAAATTGGTGATCCCGCCACCAGCAAAGGTCCGGTAGAACGTAAAGTGGTTCGTATCGTTACGCCAGGTACTGTCACAGATGAAGCTTTACTTCAGGAACGACAAGACACCCTACTGGCCGCGATTTGGCAAGACAAAACCACCTGCTTTGGCATCGCTTACCTTGATATAAACTCAGGTGAGTTTACTGTTGTTGAACTCGACACTGAAGAGGCCGTGCTCTCAACACTGCAACGCTTGCAACCCGCGGAACTACTTTATCCTGAAGAATTCAATGCACTCCATATCGTGGAAAAATACAAAGGAGACTCGCCGCAGGCCTCAGTGGGAGTTTGATTTAGACACGGCAAATCATCTACTTTGCCAACAGTTTGGGACACAAGATCTCGTTGGATTCGGCGTCTCACAGTCCACAAGAGGTTTGATTGCTGCGGGCTGTGTGATGCAGTATGTCAAAGACACTCAGCGCACGGCATTACCGCATATTCGAGCAATTCGCCTTGAGAAAAATGAACATGCCGTCATTCTTGATGCCGCGACTCGTAGAAACTTGGAGCTGACCACCAACTTAGGCGGTGGCATTGAAAATACGTTGGCTCAAGTTTTAGATAAAACAGCGACAGCAATGGGGTCTCGCTTACTTAAACGTCGAATTCATACGCCGATACGAGATAGGCTTGAACTCAATGCTCGTTTAAACGCCATTTCGAGCATTATTGACGAGCAACTGTATTTGTCGCTATTTGAGCTATTAAAGCAAATTGGTGACATCGAACGCGTAGTTACTCGACTTGCTCTGTGTAATGCTAGACCACGAGATTTAACTCGATTGCGTTTTGCATTAGAAGTACTCGCTCCCTTACACGAGGTACTGGCACAAAGCCAAGATTCACGTCTCACTGCAATCTGCAGTAAAACACCTGAATTTCCTGAGTTACTTGAACTTTTGACTCGCGCCGTTGTTGAAAACCCTCCCGTACTCATTCGAGATGGTGGTGTAATCGCTCCTGGCTACAACGCGGAACTGGATGAATGGCGTGCACTCAGCGAAGGCGCGACAGACATCCTTGAGCAATTGGAAGAACGCGAGCGGGTTCGCACTGGTATCAGTACCCTCAAGATAGGCTTTAATAAAGTACATGGTTTTTACATAGATGTAAGTCGTGCAAACAGCCATTTAGTGCCAGCCGACTACATTCGTAGACAAACTCTCAAGAATAATGAACGATATATTATTCCTGAACTTAAAGAACACGAAGATAAAGTACTTGGGAGTCAAAGCAAGGCTTTGGGTCTTGAAAAGCAACTCTATGAAGAACTGTTTGAATTCATCGCACCTTACATCGAACAATTGCAGCTTATGGCCGCCGCTTTGGCCGACTTGGATGTGCTAAATACATTTGCGGAACGTGCGCAGACACTCGATTATTGCAAACCTGAATTACATGAACACGATGGACTTAATATTGAAGGCGGTCGTCATCCTGTTGTTGAACAAGTGTCGAAAGCGCCATTTATCGCAAACCCTGTAAAGCTCAGCACAGACCGTAAAATGCTGATTATTACCGGTCCAAACATGGGGGGTAAATCAACTTACATGCGCCAAACCGCGTTAATCGCGTTAATGGCCCATATCGGTAGCTTTGTTCCAGCTAACCGCGCTCAAATTGGGGCTATCGATCGTATTTTTACACGTATCGGTGCCAGTGATGATCTTGCTTCTGGCCGCTCAACATTTATGGTTGAAATGACTGAAACGGCAACGATATTAAATAATGCGACGAGCCAATCCTTAGTATTAATGGATGAAATTGGGCGTGGCACAAGTACGTACGACGGCTTGTCTTTAGCTTACGCAACCGCAGACTATCTCGCGTCGAAACTATCAGCTAAAACGTTGTTTGCAACACATTACTTTGAGTTGACTGAGACTCGCTCAACTGCAGCAGGGCCTCGTCAATGTACATTTAGATGCGGTAGAGCATGGTGACACGATTGCGTTCAAGCACACTGTGTTGGAAGGCCCAGCGAGCAAAAGTTTCGGATTGCAGGTTGCGGCACTTGCGGGGGTTCCCAAAGATGTGATCCAAACGGCAAAACGAAAACTGGCACTGCTAGAGTCACATCAATCCGTGATTGAAACCGAATTAAATGAACCCAGAAATAACATGACGGGGACCGCACAATCACAGCTATCACTGTTACCAGCTACAAGCCCTGTAGAAGACAAACTGACGAGTATTGATCCTAATGAATTAACGCCAAAACAAGCGCTTGATTTATTGTTTGAACTTAAAGCGTTAACGAAGTAGAGCCGATGAGGTCTGATTCGTTGAGTAACGAGCGAATACTTTCATAAGTCTATACGTCTACGAATAAAGTAAAAAACCACTCAAGAGAGTGGTTTTTTTATACAAAATTGACGTATCAGAGCTGCTCAAAAAGGCTATCTGTACTTAACCCTTCGTGTTGCAAGATATCTTTCAAGCGGCGTAGTGCTTCAACTTGAATTTGACGCACGCGTTCACGAGTTAGACCGATTTCTCGACCTACATCTTCAAGCGTAGATGGTTCGTATCCAAGCAAACCAAAGCGACGGGCGAGTACTTCTCGTTGTTTTGGATTCAGCTCACCCAACCAATCAACAATATGGCGGTTGATGTCGTTGCTTTGAACTTCATTCTCAGGACCGAAACCGCGTTCATCCGTTAAAACGTCCAATAACGCTTTGTCATTCTCACCACCTATAGGCGTATCTACAGAGGTGATCTTTTCATTGAGTCGGAGCATCCGACTTACTTCTTCAACAGGCTTATCCAAACAGGCGGCTATTTCTTCAGCCGTCGGCTCGTGATCGAGTTTTTGTGTAAGCTCTCTTGCGGTTCGCAAGTACACATTTAATTCTTTTACAACGTGTATCGGTAAACGAATGGTGCGGGTCTGGTTCATTATTGCACGTTCAATCGTTTGACGTATCCACCAAGTTGCGTATGTAGAGAAACGGAATCCGCGCTCAGGATCGAATTTTTCGACGGCTCGGATCAGACCTAGATTGCCCTCTTCGATTAAATCGAGTAGCGCAAGGCCACGGTTATTATAACGACGAGCGATTTTGACCACTAAACGTAAGTTACTTTCAATCATACGTTTTCGTGAAGCTTCGCATCCTTTGAGGGCTTTACGTGCGAAGTAGACTTCTTCTTCTGCACTAAGTAAGGGGGAAAATCCGATCTCACTCAAATAAAGCTGAGTCGCATCGAGATTTTTGACGGCTTCATCTTTTAAAAAAATCTCTTCGTCAGCGTCATCTTCCTCGTTGAGTATTTCTTCATCATCAATTGATTCGTCGATCGTTACTTCATCTTCGAATTTGTCTTCAAAATCGCTCGTTTTCTTTGATTCAAGTTTCGCTGTTTGACTCATACCGTCCTCCCAAGCAACTTAATGATCATATCCATCCGATTGGATTAAATTAGTTTTTCGGTAAATAGATCACCGGATCAACAGACTGCCCTCTAAAGCGGATCTCAAATCTGAGCGCCGATGATTCAGCATCTGTACTTCCCATTTCGGCAATCTTTTGACCAACTTTAACCTGCTGTTGCTCTCTAACAAGCAATTTTGAGTTGTGTGCGTATGCACTTAAATAATCATCATCATGTTTCAATATGATTAAATTGCCGTAACCGCGTAAGGCGTTTCCAGCGTACACAACGACACCTCCAGCAGCAGCAACGACGTTAGTCCCTTGTTTGTTACTTATCTGCAAACCTTTGTAGCCATTTTCCTTAATCGAAAACCGTTGAGTAATTTTACCCGACGTAGGCCAAATCCAATGTACCCCTTTACTATCCAACTGCTTGGTACGACTGGATTTTTTACTGACCTCTTTTTGAACATACTCTGGTTGATTTTTAGGATCAAGATCTTTTTTTACAATTTTGTTATATTTTCGTTGTTGAGAACTAGACTTATTACTCAGATTGGTATATTTTTTGCGCTTTTTATTTTTATTATTGGAATTGTCAAAAAACAACTTCTGACCAGGATAAATAGTGAATGGGGCGGGAATATTGTTGCGTTTTGCAACTGTGCGAAAATCTTGATTTGCTGCGAATGCAATAGAGAAAAGTGTATCGCCCTGCTTTACAACGTAGGAAGAACCTTTAATATTAATTTTTTGTGGTGAAGACATCGGACGAGTTTCCAAGCTACTCACTGGTGCCGGCTTTTGACGGGAACTACACGCGCTTAAGACGATACATGCAGACAACAATGTAACAACGCGCCAATGTAACACTGTCCTCTCCTCGGCCTATTTCCTAATCGATTAACTAATTAACGTCTTGAAAATAAGATTAAAGCACAATTTCTCCAGCGACTAAAGGCACAAACCGAACTGCGGCCAGCTGTTCGCTTTGGATTCCTTGCTCTGTTTTCCTAAACAACATTAACGTTTGCTCACTTTCTCCGATTGGAGCAATCATGACACCATTTAATGCAAGTTGTTCAAGAAGTGCTTCTGGCACCGTTTTAGCTGCCGCGGTAACAATAATGCCATTGAATGGCGCCTTACTCGACCAACCCTGCCATCCATCGCCATGTTTCATTGCAACATTGTATAAGTCGAGTTGATGCAAACGCCTTTTCGCCTGCCATTGTAGTGACTTGATGCGTTCTATAGAGCAAATTTCATCGAAGGTTTGTGCCAAAATAGCGGTTTGATACCCTGACCCCGTACCTACTTCAAGTACTTTGCCTTTCACGCCTGCATCCAATAGTAACTCGGTCATTTTCGCGACAATGTAGGGCTGCGAAATCGTTTGTCCTTGCCCTATTGGCAGCGCAGTATTCTCATAGGCTTTATGTTTTAGTACGTCATCAATAAATAAATGTCTCGGCGTACGCTCTATTACTTGTAAAACACTCGCATGGCGAATGCCATTTTGCTGGAGTAATGTTTTTAACGCCGAAGCGCTACGAGAATAATTACTAAGCACTTAGTCCACCTGTAACCACGTTTTCATTGCATCAATACTAGAGTGGGCTGTCATGTCGATTTGCAATGGAGTAATCGACGCATAACCGCTATTTATCGCATGAAAATCGGTGCCTTCTCCGGCGTCACTTTCATTCCCAAGCGACCCATACCAATAAATCTCGCGACCCCAAGGGTCTTCTCGCTTAGTCATCGTTTCAGCTTTATGACGAGCACCCAAACGCGTCACTTTCATTCCTTTTAGTTCAGACAACGGAATGTCCGGTACATTTAGGTTTAGAATTTGGTCTTTAGGTAGCGGGTGTGCATTTAAGCGTTTAATGATATCAACTGTGACTGCAGCTGCCGTTTCATAATGAGCTTCTCGTTTTGAACACAATGAAACCGCTATTGCAGGTAAGCCCATATGACGGCCTTCCATTGCGGCTGCAACCGTCCCCGAGTAAAGCGTATCATCACCTAAGTTAGCTCCACAGTTTATGCCTGCAACCACTAAATCAGGTTTTGCTTCCATCAGTTGGTTTACCCCTAAATGGACACAATCTGTTGGCGTACCATTGACCGAAATGAAACCGTTATCCAAGGTTGTTGCTCGAAGAGGATTGAGTAAAGTTAGTGAGCTGCTTGCACCACTGCAGTTTCTATCCGGTCCAATAACCGTAACCTCTGCAATTTGGCTTAGAGCATGGTATAAAATTGCAATCCCCTTTGCATGCACACCATCATCGTTACTTAGTAGTATTCTCACTTACTCAATCTCCTCGCTGATTACTTTGCTGACATCTTGATAGAGCGCAAGCTCTCTTAAAACCGCTGTTGCGAATGTGCCTTTTGGTAACTCAAAGCCTAGCTTCAACGTCGTTTCATTCACTGATTCCACGGTAAAATTTTGCGGTACTAGGCGAAGAGCACGACGTTCCATTTTTAATCCAAGTTGACACAGTCCTTCACACCATTTTTGATAGCTTTCAAGCCAGTGGCGTTCTTGTTCTACTATGCCTCTGTCTCCTTTACCAAACAAGGGGGCTGATAAATGAATATCACCTTCCAATAATCGTGCGACATTTGCATCACTTAAATCCTCTTCAAAAAAGGCGTTACTTCCTTCAAGAAGAAAAATCTCTCTCGGCCAACTGACAGCAAGCCCATGCGCTTCCACTCTTTTACTAACAACGTGATTAAATAATGCCGAGCGGGCCGCAGAGATCACCAATCCTCGGAGTTTCTTATCGCGGATCACTTCTCCATCGAACATCCGCTCTGCCATCGTCAAATTGTGGCCATCAAAGCCAAAACGCTGTTCACCAAAATAATTTGGCACACCTTGCCTAACCGCGTTTATTCGAGCCAGAATAGCGCGAATGTCAGATACATTCCGCAACGTAATTTCAAATCGATTACCTTTGTGGCATCCCGTACGCAACTTACGATTATGCCTGAGTTGCTGTATCACCATCCGTTGTTCATTGTTCAACAAACTAAAATCGATGTCTTTTTTAATTGCGACAGGTACGCTAAACCACTGAGTACAAACACCGTGTTTATCCTTGAGTCCAGCATAACTTACATCACGAAGGCCGACACCTGCCGCTTTAGCAATTGCTTTTGCAAGACTAATGGTGTTTTCACCTCGTTTGATGATTTGCAGGCACACATGTTCACCTTCACCGGTAAACTCAATGTCCATGACCTCATCCACCACAAAATCTTCCGGCAAGGTCTTAAACTCAGCCGTGGCAGTCGGTTTCCCATAAAGGTAGTTAAGCGTTAACATGCTTTCACCAATAACACGACGGCATGACTCGAAATACCTTCCTTACGACCTTCAAAACCTAATTTTTCGGTTGTTGTGGCTTTTACATTCACATTGTCGATGTGCGTTTCACAATCCGCAGCTAAATTAGCGCGCATGGCGTCAATGTGTGGGCGCATTTTAGGTGCTTGCGCCACTATCGTTACATCAAGGTTACCTATTTTATAACCTTTTTCTTTTACTAGACCAAAGACGTGCCGGAGTAAAATCCGACTGTCGATATTTTCATACTCACTGGCTGTATCAGGAAAATGCAGGCCAATGTCACCTAAAGCGAGTGCGCCAAGTAATGCATCACACAGAGCGTGGATAGCAACGTCGCCATCGGAGTGCGCAAGAAAACCTTGATCGTATGGGATTTTGACTCCACCGAGCGTAATCGGTCCTTGCCCACCAAATTTATGTACATCAAAGCCGTGTCCAATTCTTATCATTGTGCATTCTCTTTTTGTTTGTTGAGCAGATAGCAAGCCAAATCGTAATCTTCAGGCGACGTAATTTTAATGTTATCACTGCGTCCCGACACCAATTGCACAGGCAAGTTCAGTCGCTCCATCGCGGAGGCTTCATCGGTAATAGTATGAGGTGCTTCTTTAAGTCCTAGTTCTAACGCCGCTAATAATTCGTCAAATTTGAACATTTGTGGAGTCAGAGCTGACCAAAGTTGTTCTCGAGGGACCGTTTTTTCAATTTTTGTATCGCCCTGTTTAATCGTATCTTTCACTTTAGATGCGAGAATACCTCCCTCATCTTTTTCCAAGCATTGAGTTACGAGCGTCGCGATATCTTCAGGCAGAACTAATGGACGAGCAGCATCGTGTACCAACACCCAATCGGGCTTGTCATCTCGTAAATGCTTAAGCGCGTTAAACACCGATTCCGCACGCGACGCACCACCAAAGCAAGCGCATACTCTGTTATCGGTAAACGTAATATCGGAAAAGTAATCATCTTCTTTACTTATCGCTATCACCACGGTCGTGATACATGGCAAAGCAAGGAGTTTGTGTACGGTGTGCTCGAGAATGGTTTGGTCTTGAATAACTAAGTATTGTTTAGGGAAATCTAGCTGCATCCGACTGCCGACACCGGCAGCAGGTATAACAGCGGCTATCTTAACTCGATTTTTCATGGTTGTTTTGCAGGTAATACTCGAATAAAGGTCTCGTCTTTTTTGATCAGGCCAAGTTCATGTCGAGTCCCGTTCTTCAACGCCTTCCAATCCAAGTTTAAGGTCATCAATGTCCGCTTTGAGTAAGCGATTTCGTTTTTGTAATTGCGTATTTGTTTCTTTGTGTTCAACCACGGCATGTTTGATATGAACATAATCCTGGATGCCATTATGCCCAAGCCACAATTTATATTGTATATACCCTGCAAGACAAAGCAGAATAAGCTGAAACATTCGCATTTATGCGCTCCAATTACGTCGTCGGCTGACGGAGGTTCAGTTTCGCTTTTTTCACGTCTTTCCAATTTATACTACTGGCCAGCAGCATTTCACGTAACGTTAAAAGCCTAGGGGCTGATGGCTTTCCCAATTTCCACTGGTGTCCACAACAAGCAGCCGTCATCAGTGCCAGTGTTGGTTTTAATAATCTTAAATTCGGGTTCTCTTTGTGTTCACCCGTCAGATGAAACCAACCGTACTGATTGCAATGCACGCTATTTTCGCTCAACTGATCTAGGCTGTCCATGAATAGCTGACAATAAACTTCATCTTTATGGAGGATGGGAACAACTAAGCCCAATTTGCCCGCTTGTTTAAAATAGCCTTCTGTTTTAAGCGGATCTGCATTTGGCTGCTTACGAATAGGACTTAACCAACAGGCATTTTGTGTATCAAGTTGGATGGGAATATCACCTTGAACGATATGGCGAGCCGCACGTTCAACGTATATCGGTAGGCTTTTCAATAAACGCTGCATACGCGCCAAATCGGCCAATTGACTAAGATGGCTAATTTCTCTGGCGTAAAACACATTGGCAAGCTCAGCGAATGCTAATCTTTCTGCTTCATTTTGCCAAATCGTTGTTTGTAATTGGTTCGTTACTACGTCACGCTTCAAGTGGCCTCCTTGATGTGTAGCCAGTTATAGCATGCCAAGGAGGACAAATAAACGTCAGGATGGCGGATTTTTAGTCTTTTGGCCTATGACCCAATTTCGCGCTGCCATCGGCTAAAAACTGAATAACCGCATCGCGCTTTTTGCCAAGCAGCAAACTGCCATCCGCCAAAAACATAAAGTTTTGCCAAGTGCGTTTAAACACATCGAAACGTGTTTCAATAACATGTTCTCTGGATAAGCAGAAATACACTGTTGTGTTATCTTCCCAACCCAAAAATGTGGTAAATACTTCAGGAAGTTCAGGTTCTTCGGCTTCCCATTTTGCTTCCCAATTGACGCTTTCTTGCCAAGACTTACTGTCACCAGTCCATTCTGACGAGACAAAGAAATCAGGATGATCTTTTTCTTTGCTAACCATCGTAGTCCATAGCGTTGCCGATCGAGCTGCGCTCATTAATTTGATCTGTGCCAGATCCTGCTCTTCAATGGGAAGATCTTTATGTCTAAATACCCAGGCTTTTTTAAATTCATCTAGGGCAATATAATTCATGCTTATGCCTAATTCGAAAATCACCTGACTATTATACGGAGCAGGACGTGCAAAACCAAATCAAACCTGGACTTTACCAACATTACAAAGGTCCAATGTACAAAGTACTCTTTGTTGCTACTCACTCAGAGACAGAAGAATCGCTCGTTGTATATCAAACTCAGTACGGTGACTTCGACCATTGGGTAAGGCCACTTGCTATGTTTACTGAAGAAGTCGACTTAGATGGTACTCGCGTTCCTCGATTCAAATATGTAGGTCCTAGCAACTAAGTTGAGGTCACATAATGAGTATGGCAAGATATTTACCATACTCATTAGACCAGAGACTATTATGCTTTTTACCGGCACGGATTCATACATTGCAACATCCGCTCTTCAGCAAGCCGTCAATGCGGCAGTTATACTAGAAAAACCTCTACTTATAAAAGGCGAACCAGGTACGGGTAAAACCTTACTCGCGGAAGAACTAGCAAAAAGCCTAGAAACAGAGTTAATTCAGTGGCACATAAAATCCACCACGAAAGCTCAACAAGGCCTTTACGAGTATGATGCAGTATCGCGTCTTCGCGATAGTCAGCTTGGTGACCCTCGAGTCCACGACATCAAAAACTACATTAAAAAAGGGAAACTATGGCAAGCCTTTAGCGCTGAAAAACGTCCAGTATTGCTAATTGATGAGATAGATAAGGCTGATATTGAGTTTCCAAATGACTTGCTGCTTGAACTCGACAAGATGGAATTTCATGTTTACGAAACAGGAGAACAAGTAAAAGCGGCAATTCGCCCGATAGTGATCATTACCTCCAATAATGAAAAAGAGTTACCAGATGCGTTCCTACGCCGATGCTTCTTTCACTATATCGATTTCCCTTCTCTAGATGAAATGGAACAAATTATTGATGTTCATTTTCCCAATATCCAACAACGATTAGTAAAAGAAGCGTTAGAAGTGTTCTTTAAACTAAGAGACATACCAGGACTGAAGAAAAAGCCCAGTACAAGTGAACTGCTAGATTGGTTAAAACTTTTAATGGCCGATCAGATTGACCCTCAGGTCTTACAGGACAAATCACATCAAGGAGGATTGATGCCACTGTTTGGAGCACTGCTTAAAAATGAGCAGGATGTCAGCTTAGTCGAAAAGCTCGCATTTATGGCGAAACGATAAGATGTTACTCAAATTCTTCTTCACACTAAAACGCCATGGTGTAAAAGTCAGTCTACGTGAATGGCTAGATCTGCTGAAAGCACTTGAAAATGACTTATGTTTCGCTGACATAGAGGGATTCTATCATTTAGCGCGTACTATTTTAGTAAAAGACGAAACACAGTTTGATAAATTTGACCGAGCATTTGCTCAATATTTTCAAGGAATCGAGAACTTAGACTTAGTTTCTGCACTGCAACAACATGAAATACCGACTGAGTGGCTCAGGAAAGAGTTTGAGAAACATTTGTCTGAAGAGGAAAAAGAGAAACTAAAGGCTTTAGGTGGGCTTGAGGAACTGCTTAAAACTTTGCAGGAAAGGCTTAAAGAGCAATCGAGTCGTCACGCAGGCGGGAATAAGTGGGTTGGAACAGGTGGAACCTCACCGTTTGGCGCTTACGGATTTAATCCAGAAGGTGTTCGTATTGGTCAAGACGGCAATCGCAATCGTCGAGCGGTAAAAGTATGGGATAAACGGCAATATCGCAATTTGGATGACAATAGCGATATTAGCAGTCGTACAATGAAGTTAGCGTTAAAAAAACTTCGTAAGTTTGCACGTAGTGGAGCAAGTGACGAGCTGGATCTAAACGAGACTATCCGCGCAACAGCCCAGCAAGGAGGAATGTTGGATGTTGTCATGTCACCGGAAAGACATAATGCCGTTAACGTAATCATGTTGTTTGATATTGGTGGCTCGATGGATGATTATATCCACATCTGCGAAGAGCTATTCAGTGCGGCACGAAGTGAATTCAAGCATTTAGAATTCTTTTACTTTCATAACTGTGTCTATGAACATGTGTGGCAAGATAACCTTCGCCGCCACGCTGAAGTAATAGATACGTACCAATTAATCCACCGTTTTGGCAGAGACTATCGCTTGATATTTGTTGGTGATGCAACTATGGGACCATACGAAATCGCGTATCCAGGGGGCAGTGTAGAACACTGGAACCAAGAAGCAGGAAGCGTTTGGATGAAACGACTCACCGATCATTTTGAAAAAACGGCTTGGCTCAATCCTCAACCCAAAGAACATTGGCGCTATTACCATTCTATTGAACTAATGAATCAATTGATGGATGACCGTATGTATCCTTTGACCTTAGATGGCATTTCTAGCGCGATAAAAGACTTAAGCTAACCTGTTCGATACTCAAAGAGTTTTTTAACGGTACATGTTTACTAAACGAAGGGCTATTTACCTATGCGATTGATTCTCCGAATAGTTTTGGCATCGCAGTTTGAAGGTGTCAGCAGAGTATTTGAAATGTACAAAGGCCTCTTCGTTTGACGAGGCCTTTCTTTTTATCGTGACCAAGTGATAAGTCTACGGGGATTATTCCAACCTTAAATTAGTTTTGGATATATTTTTGAGCGCACAAAGCACAAAAACAACCTGACTCGTTCGGATCGGGCTTTCTTTAATTAAGAGTCGGGGGCGCCTAGCCTGGCGATGGTCGGGGACTCCTGGTCCGGCTGCGCTTCGCTTGCGTTCCTCGGACTGAGAAGATTATCAATCTTCGATTCCTCGTCACCCTACTTTCACGTAGGACATCTCTAAACACGTAATAAATAAAAAGGCCTCTTCTTTCGAAGAGGCCTTTTTATTTAATTAAGAGCCTGGCGATGTCCTACTTTCACATGGCAGCTGCCACACTATCATCGGCGCTGTTGCGTTTCACTTCTGAGTTCGGCATGGGGTCAGGTGGGTCCACAACGCTATTGTCACCAAGCATAAGCTGGTCGTCTACTCGCTACCGCAAGTAAACTAAATCTGGAATTCTGATATTAATGTCTTTTACTTCGTCGTTGTCTACTTTAGTCAATACTTAACTTCTAACAACTTAAACCACTTTGGCGTTGTATGGTTAAGCCTCACGGGTAATTAGTACAGGTTAGCTTCACGCCTCACAGCGCTTCCACACCCTGCCTATCAACGTTGTAGTCTCCAACGGCCCTTTAGTGGAGTTAAACTCCAAGTGAGAACTCATCTCGAGGCTCGCTTCCCGCTTAGATGCTTTCAGCGGTTATCGATTCCGAACGTAGCTACCGGGCAATGCCATTGGCATGACAACCCGAACACCAGCGGTTCGTCCACTCCGGTCCTCTCGTACTAGGAGCAGCCCCTCTCAATTCTCAAACGCCCACGGCAGATAGGGACCGAACTGTCTCACGACGTTCTAAACCCAGCTCGCGTACCACTTTAAATGGCGAACAGCCATACCCTTGGGACCGACTTCAGCCCCAGGATGTGATGAGCCGACATCGAGGTGCCAAACACCGCCGTCGATATGAACTCTTGGGCGGTATCAGCCTGTTATCCCCGGAGTACCTTTTATCCGTTGAGCGATGGCCCTTCCATTCAGAACCACCGGATCACTATGACCTACTTTCGTACCTGCTCGACGTGTCTGTCTCGCAGTTAAGCTTGCTTCTACCATTACACTAACCGAGCGATGTCCGACCGCTCTTAGCAAACCTTCGTGCTCCTCCGTTACTCTTTGGGAGGAGACCGCCCCAGTCAAACTAC